>SABV01000584.1 GCA_009928855.1 Erysipelotrichia bacterium
ATAACCCTGGTTCGGGAAGGGGAAGAGTATGTTCTTTTCGTTAAAGAATAAAAATATCCTGTTCTTGTTTGTTTTTGCAGGATTTCTGGCGGTAGCTTCTATGGTCACTGCTTCTGGCGATGTTAAGGCAGTCAATAATGCTGCGCTTTTTCGCACTATTATGGATCGTTTGAGTGTATTACGCCTTATGAACAGTACGATGGATGACGCTGTCGTGCTTCAGAAAGAGCTCATTCTTACAAGAATAAAGCCGGCGCAAGATAGCCAGATTCGTACTCGTGGCCTTGAATTGATTCAGCTTCTGCATGAATCCGGTTCTCATAAAGAGGCAAATGATTTTAAAAATCTTCTTGAAGCTGCGAATATTCTTTCTCCTTCAGCTGTCTCTTATAAGCAGCCTGCGAAAACTGCGGCAATACCCCAGAAAGCGCTGCCTCCGGCTCTGATGCCTGCTGTTCAGCCAGAAGAAATTCAGAAAGCTGAAGCATTGCCGGTGCAAAGACCCGTTGAAAAAAAGGTCGAGTATGCCGCAACAAGAGCCGCAACAACAAAATCTACGGCAAAAAAAGCTGTGACTGAAAAAACACCCGAAAAAGTCAAAAAAGTTCTTGCTGTAAAAACTGCAGTAGAAAATCCGACTGTAGAAACCGTAAAACCAGTGATTGAAACGACTGCATCAGAAAAAATCAGACAGGTGCATAAGCAGATGATACAGCCCATCCGTAAAGAAAAAGAAAAAGAAAAATCTCAGGCGCTGTTTCCTCCTCCTGAAAAAAAAGAGAGCGATAAACCGCTTCCTGCAAAAACCGTCAGTCTTCAGTCTCCTAACACCAACCCTCTGCTGGCGATTTCTTCAGTAAAAGTCACGCTTAATTTTCGCGAAGTAGAATTGGCAGACCTGGTGCGCCTGTTATCTGAAAAAGCAAAAATGAATATCATTTCTAAAAAACCCATCGTGGGCAAAACTACTGTAAGTTTTGAGAATATTCCACTTGGTACTGCTCTCGATACCGTGTTAAAAACCAACAATTATTCTTATGAAGTCCGTGAAGGGATTATCTATATCTTCAGGGTTGGCGATGAGCCACTTGAAACAAGAGTTTTCTTTTTGCGGCATGCGCTGGCAATTGAAGTTTTACCCCTGGTACAGCGAAGTCTTGAAACTCTGGATGATGATGGGGCAGATACTGGTTCGACTGCACCAGCAGCGCTGACAACAGCCGGATCATCAACTTCTACGCCTGCCGGTCAAGCCGATTCTGGTGCCTCTGCCGACAGCGGACTTTCGACATCTGCAGGCTCAGGCGCTGCTGCAGGCACGACGCCTTCTGCACCAACACAGTTGTCATCATCTGCCGGGCGCTGGAGCTTGCAGGTCGATGAACGCTCAAATTCGTTGATCATATCAGCACCAAAACCGAAGCTTGATGAAATTGCCCGGTTATTGGAAGTTTTTGACGTTTCTATGGAAAATCGACGCCTGCAGGAGCGCATATTCAAGTTGAAGTATATCGACAAGGATACCCTGGTTAAGGCAATTCAGATGGTTATTCCCCGTTTTGATGCAAGCAAACAGATGCTTGAAGTAATAAGGGTTAATGACAGTTCTTCGTCTGGCAGTCAGTCTGGT
>SABV01000585.1 GCA_009928855.1 Erysipelotrichia bacterium
TCACCTGTTCAAGTGGTTTTGCCGGCTCAACCGGCTTAATCACTTCACTCGGGGCAGAGGCAACTGATTTAACGGGTTCGGCCGGTTTGCCTGTTTCTGTTTGTTTTGGCAACTCTGGCAGTTTAACAACAGTCGAGGCAATACCGGTTGTCACATTAGCAGATTTGACAGCCTCTGTGGTTTTTGAGTGTTCCATTGGCCTTGGCGGATTTACGGGTTTTGCCGGCTCTACAGGCTTCATCTGGGTTACTGGTTCAGGCTTTTCTACTGGTTTTGGCAGTTGAACTGCAGGAGCAGGAGTGATAATCTCTGGAGGGGCCGCAACAGTTACTACCGTAGCTGGAGTTATTTTTTCGCCCGGAGGGGCAATAACTTTTATCCCGTGAGACGACGATTCGACAAGTTTTTCAGGCATTTTAAGCGGCAAAGCAGCTGGTGATTTAACAGGTATGGGAGCGGGCTTCTTTATTGTCGCAACTGCCTCAGCGGGGTCTCGAACGACCGGGCCACCGGTTTTGATTAGCGAAGGGCTTAACAAAGGCCTGACATCTATGGGATGAAAATATGGTCTTGGTTGCAGTGTATAGTTAGTGGGCGAAGCAACAACAGGCTCTGTGCGGTTTAAAAGGCTCTCTGGACGCAGCGCCAGATTATTAACGCGAAATTTAACAGCAACTGCAGCAAAAAGCTGTCTGGTTTCGGCATATAAAGAATCAAGCTTTTTTATGTAATGGTATTTGAGCGCTGTGTTGCTCTCAGCAAAATGAATAATCCTGCTCTCGATAAATTTTAAGAGAGCCGAAAGATTTTTCTGGGCCTGGTTATCAGAAAGCATCTGCGAGGTCGAATCAGGGGCCAGAGCACGCTTCATTTCGAGATTCACCAGGCTGATCGTTTCACGCAGTTCAAAATATTCCCTGATTTCTTCAAGCTTGCCCGCGTCAGCCGCAAGCAGATTTAACTGGCAACAAAATGCCGCTAAAATCAACAAAAGAATGGTTATTCTGGTCATGGCTCTTCCCTCGCAGTTTTTTCAGTGTGGAATAACAAAATCTTCAACTGATCCGTCTGACTGTGAATCAGAAATTTTTCCGGGTTGCACAAGACCGCCCGAAATAACAACTTTCATGGCCTCTTCAATATCCATATGGGTATCGATAAGCCTTGACTTAGCAATTATAAGCAAAAAACCAGACGTCGGATTTGGCGTTGTAGGCACAAACACCGTAACCAGGTCACGTTCAAGCTTGTCACAGTCTGACAAAAGAGTAAAATCAGCCGTAACAAACGCTAACACCCAGCACCCCTCTTTAGGGTATTCAAGCATAACAACACGCTTGAATTCACCACGGTTGTTTTGAATGATAACATCTGCAACCTGCTTGATTCCGTTGTATAAAGATCTGACCACCGGAATTTTTTCGAGAGAACTGTCAATACCGGATATGATTCTGCGGCCAAAATAATTTTGCGCAACCATACCGACCGTTATACAGATTAAAGCCGTTAATATAAGACCAACCCCCGGAATTCGATAACCAATAGAGCGGCTTACAGCAACACCAAGAAGCCCATCGGCAATCTGAAAAATGGCAAACATTATGTACATGGTTACCACAAATGGCACCA
>SABV01000586.1 GCA_009928855.1 Erysipelotrichia bacterium
GCAGCGGCAATTGTTTTTTCATCCTGAACTTCGAGCATCGACGACAATACGCCGACAGGCCTGAAAAGTCTTACGGGCTCATCGTCAGATGAGTCTGAGTCGTTCATTTTCAGGTCTCGCACTTTACCCCAGCTTTCAGCGAGGGCTTCCAGCTCCGGCGAAATTATTTCCCAGAGATCCTGTTTTAACAGAACGCTGTGATCGGTGGTAACTTTGCTTTTCTGAGTAGAGCTCAATCTTGATAAAACTCTGACTTCGCGCCCTGAATAGCGACTCTGCAACGAATTATTCGCCCTGATGGCAAAAAGATGGCACATGGGCATCATTAACAGAAAAATAGCCGGCTTATTAAGAAAATACCAGCTGACCGCAATGAGAACAAAAGCAATAATAACAAGAAGCAGATTGTTGATTCTTTTCTGGTGCCACATAAAAACCGGAGCAAAAAATGCGAGAAGAACAATGACAGACTCGAAAGGCGCGATAAAAAAATAAAAAAAGCAGAAAAAAAGTGACGCGCCGTAGATAATGTATATTAGCGGTTCTACACGCTGCACAGTGCGCAAAACAGCCAGAGAAATAATAGCAAAAAGGCAGAAAAAGGCGATATCAGGCGAAAAATAACTAGCATACGCAGATGGTGGCAGCTTCAACTTAAGCAAAGACACTACCATTGGAGCAATAAAATCATCGGTGAGCGGCTGCAAAAAATACGCCAGCGACCCCGCAGAAAGAACTATAAATATTATTCCAAGATAAAACGATTCTTTATCGATTTTCATAATTTGCGCGAGCTTCCTGAATATAGCATTATTGTAATCATATCAACTTCTGGCCGACAAGCACAGTCATAAATCTGATATTACCGCTTTTACGCCAGGCGGTGTATACTTGCAAAAAGTTTATAAAAAGCTGTTCTGCAGGTTATTTAACCGAAGGAGTCGCTGAAAATGAAATATCCTGAATATATAGCCATTGGGCTGGCATTCTTTGGCGTGGGTGCTTTTATAGCCTATGAATGGTATAAACTACGACGAAAAATCAACGATATGCTCAAAACGCCAACTTCGACGATAGGCTCGTTGTTGAATACCTCGCAAAAGCAGGGTCGAATGGTTGAGATAAAGGGAACGCTGTCGCCAGCCGGGCCGATGCTGCATTCTCCCTACACAGATCGAGACTGTGTGTTTTTTCATTCACTCAAAAAAGACAAATATAAAGATGTCTCTCGTAATTCGGGGGGCAAAAACAGGTCAAGTATTCGTTATCAAACCGTAGAAGAGCTAAAAAGCGAGCAACTTTTTTATGTCGAAGACAGAACTGGCAGAATAGCCATTGATCCGCTGGGCTTAACGATTGAAGCACAGCAGGTACTCAAAACCGAAAAAGCTTGCGATGTAGTACCGGGCGCTGGCCTGTTTGGAATTTTTTCGCCGCCACCCGGCGATTATTACCTGGCGGCGCTGAAAGAAGAATATATTCTCGCACCCCAAAAACGGGTCTATGTTATCGGAGAGCTTTATCGCGGCCAGAAAGAGCCTTTTATCGGCGTTCCGTTAGACAAAACTGTCACTGCACTTGTTTCTGTCAAAACTGAAGAAACAATTATCGAAGAGAACAGACA
>SABV01000587.1 GCA_009928855.1 Erysipelotrichia bacterium
ACGCATGCAGAACCTTTTCAAGTTTGTAGTTCTGCCTATACTGATGGTCGTTTCGTCTTTAATCGCACCGACAATTTATTATCTGGCTCTTTATAACCCGATTAAAGCAGAACTGGCTGCGGCACAAGAAGAGCAATCGCGTCTTTCGACCGAGTTTTCACAGGTTTCTTTTTATAAAGGACAGTATGATGAGCTGGTCAGACAGATACGAGAATTGAAGATTCAGACGGTTTTTATTCGTCATACCCTGAGAAAAAAAAGTTACTGGTCTAAAATTTTAATCAATCTGACTTCCTGTTTGCCAAAAGATGTCTGGTTGAGCGATCTGACTACCGAAGGATCTGCTGTTGCCGCTGATTCAATGGGCATGGATTCTGGAACAGCTGGCGGTGGTGCTAAAAAAACATCGCGTGGGCCAAAGACTCTTACGGTGAAGGGTAGCAGTAGAACTTATGCAGCTCTGTCATCTTTTATTAAAAAGCTCGAAGAATCTGAATTTTTTGACCACGTCGACTGGAAAGAGAGCCGCAGAGTAGATCAATCGGGCGGAACAATACAGTTTTCACTGAGTTTTAACCTGGTTCCATCTGCTTTAACCGGGGGAAAATCAAAATGAACGAAAAAATTATCATAGTTTTTGTGATGAGTCTGGCTTTTATTGGCTATGACTATTTTTATCAGCAGCCGGCCCGCTCAATGGAGCTCGATAATATTTTGATGGCCAACGAAACTCTCAGAACAGATCTCGAAACGGCGCTGACTGCTAAAGGCAAGATTGAACGTCTCGAAGCAGGTATTGCAAAAGCGAAAATAATATCGGCAGACCTTGCAAGACAGTTGCCAAAGCGCAGTGAGGCGGGTGCTTTTCTGGAACAGATCACCGGTTCGGCTGCCGGGGGGGTTGTGTTTGATTCTGTGATCCCCTCGCCGCCCTCAAAGCGAATTGCCAAAGTAAAATTGAAACCTGTTGATGCTCCCGAAAATGTCGCTTACGAAGAAATAGAAATGGCTCTCGAATTGAGGGCTTCGTTTAGAGAGCTGGGGTTATATCTGCAGTGTCTCGAACAGATACAGAGACTGGTAGAGGTAGACAGCCTCGATATGACGCTTCGCGCAGACAACGAGCCTCTTAGTGTGAAAATGAAGATTAAGACATTTATGTATGATGGAAAATAGTGTCATGAAACGATTTGCAATCATTCTTGCCATTTTCGCTACAGTCACGGTTTTTGCTCAGGACGATATGTCAGGGCAGAAAGAAGGGGCTATTGATCAGATGTCTGAAAACTCCGCAGGTCTTGAGGCAGATTCTGGTGCGGCATCTTCTTCAACGGTTGTAAAGAACGCCGAATGGGAAAATATTGATCTTGGCCCGCAGGCGGGTGTCTGGAACGAGATCAGGGATATTTTCAAGCCAGAAAGTGACAAAGAAAAATTTCAGCCGTTGCAATCTGCAAAAACGAGTGAAAAGCCGCAGGCAAAGCCGACGAAAGTACGTCTGCCCATTTTAAATGGCGTTATGGTTGGTTCAGATAAAGATCGTGTGGCGATTCTAGGAAATAATATGGTACGTGAGGGAGACCAGGTTGAAGGTTTTCGCGTACGTTCCATCAAAAATAATCG
>SABV01000588.1 GCA_009928855.1 Erysipelotrichia bacterium
GAATCAGTAAATGCAGAAGACAAACATATCTACACTGCAGATAATACCCATTTTGATGAAGTTGGTATGTATAATTACATCACTACTATTCATAACTTTTTCAGCGGTCTTGGCCACAAAGCTATGGATAAATCAATGAAGGCTATTGTGCATCTTGGCGACAATTATGACAATGCTTATTTCAGCCCCATGCAGGGTGTGCTGGCATTTGGTGACGGCAGTAAGTTCAACAGTCTTGCCAGAGAAGCCGGCATTGCTTTTCATGAATATTCTCATGCCGTTCTGAATTCGATTACTTATCTTGCCTACAGTGGAGAATCAGGAGCTATCAACGAAGGTCAGGCCGATTATTTCGCCTGCACTGTAACTGATGATCCGCTTCTGGGTGAATGGGCTGTTGCCAAGATGGGCAAACCTTACCTCAGAATTCTCGAAAATGACCTTCACTACCCACAAGATATTCAGGGCGAAGTTCATGCTGACGGCAAAATCTGGGGCGCCGTTCTCTGGGACATCAGAAAAGCTCTTGGTAAAAACGTATCAGATACGTTGATTTATAAGAGCCATTCTTATCTTAACGGCAGCCGCCCGAAATTCATCGATGGTTACAATGCTCTGGTTACTGCTGATAAAAACGTTTTCGAAGGCAAGCATCTCGCTGAACTCGAAGCTGTGTTTGCAAAACGTGGCATCGTGGCTGCAAGCTACAATGGTGCTGTTCTCACCGCTGAAGACGTTAAAAATATCAAAAAATTCAACGAAGCCCATAACGAATACTGATCAGGTTTTTTAAAAAAGGCTGCCACACAAGTTGTGGCGGCCTTTTTTTTATAATATTTTTAGGTGAGCTTCTGAAAAGACTTTAAACATCGATCATTTTGCGGTAGAATAGAAAATTCGGGTTTTACCGACGGTTGAGATTTGTGCCGGGAGATACATATGAGTTATTGCGTTTTTTGTGGCAAAGACCTGCGTAAGGGTGGCGATTTTGTTCGAAATACAGATGGAGTGCTTCTTTGTAAAAGTTGTGTTTCAACAGCAACTGATGTTTTTGTCAGAAAGAATGCCAGTCAGCAAAATGCCGTTCAGTCAGGTGATCAACCTAACAAGGTCAATCTCAAACAGATCGTCAAAGATTATTCCCCCAGAAAAATTTTCGATGCTCTTTCAGAATACGTGATTGGGCAGGAAACCGCTAAAAAAGTCATTTCCCTGGCGGTATATAACCATTACAAGATTCTTTCGATGATCGATGACAGCGATGTTGAATTCGAGAAGTCGAATATTCTTCTGCTTGGCCCCACCGGAAGCGGTAAAACCCTTCTGGCCAGAACCTTGACGAAGATTCTGCGTGTGCCATTCGCCATTGGTGACTGCACAAGTTTTACAGAGGCCGGCTACGTCGGGGATGACGTCGAGAATGTGTTGCTTTCATTGTTGATAGATGCTAACTACGAGGTCGAAGAAGCTCAAAAAGGCATCGTTTATCTTGATGAAATAGATAAAAAGACGAAAACATCAAATAATGTTTCGGTTTCGCGTGATGTTTCGGGTGAGGTCGTTCATCAGGCATTTGTGAAGCTCATTGAGGGAACAGTTGCTAACGTGCCATTGGCGGGTGG
>SABV01000589.1 GCA_009928855.1 Erysipelotrichia bacterium
GGCAGGAAATTCCGCAACATTTTCCCGGCGTTGCATTGGATGAATTCGTGATAATGCCAAACCATGTTCATGGGATAATCGTGATCAATAATAAACCACGGCATATTTCAAATTTTCAACACGTTGCCCCCGGTTCATTGGGTGTGATTGTTCGCGGTTTTAAATCGGCTGTTACCAGATGGTTTCATGCCCATACCCAGATTAAAACAGTCTGGCCGCGCAATTTTTATGATCACGTTGTGCGCGATGAATCAGAATTGAACCGAATCAGGTTATATGTTCAGCAAAACCCGGCCAGATGGGAATTCGATCGCCTGAATCAGCAATCCGCCGGCAGGGTTCGTGAGCCTGCAATAATCGAGTTTTTGTAAATTATATTTCTCTAATAAAATAACCACACACCGGGCATTTTTCACAAAAATCGGTGCGGCTGCCGTTATATCCTGACTTCATTTCATTTTCAAAAAACCGGCTTTTGCAATGCTGGCAGCGATAAGTCTTTAAAAAACCGTAAATTGCCAGACCCACACCTGTTAAAATGAAACAGATTCCAGTCGCTATTGAAATGGTGGTTAAACACAGAATCAGACTGGTGAGAAGAAAAATCAGGACACATGCTATCAGAAATACGAGTTTATTAGACATATGTCTAAAATATCCCTTTTAAAATCAGTTCGTCTGAAACTATCACGTGTAATGCCCCCGCCGTCAAGACAATTTTTTGAAAAATTTAAGGTATTGAATGATGCGCCGGGTTATTTGCCCAACGTTGCATGAAGAGTTGGAAACGGTCTGGAAAAAGTTTTCTCGCAAGGTATATTTCCATAGATAACACAATCACCGAAGAAAATAAAAGCATCTGTGGATGTTTCTCGCGGATCACCGTGGTTCATTTGTGAGCGAGAAAATTAACTTCGTCCCCCTCAGTTTTTACAACATCATCAAAACCTCTTTCTGGTTTTCTGAACAAGATAGTTTTATAATGAAGCAAACATGCGTCGGAGCAATACCTCATGGTTAGCAAATCGCTGGTAAAAAATGATTCTGGAGATATAACCGACAAAATCCTGACCATACGAGGTCAGCGTGTAATGCTTGATTCTGATCTGGCACTATTGTATCAGGTTGAAACCAAGGCGCTTAAGCGTGCCGTCAAGCGCAACATGGAGCGCTTTCCCCCAGATTTCATGTTTGAACTGACTAAGGAAGAAGCCAACATCTTGAGGTGCCAGAATGGTACCTCAAGTTGGGGCGGTTCGCGTTACTTACCTTATGCCTTTACAGAGCAGGGAGTAGCCATGCTTTCGACTGTTTTGTCGAGCAAGGTCGCCATTGACATCAACATTCAGATCATGAGGGCTTTTGTAAGCGTTAGACAATTTGCCGTAAGCCATCAGGAGCTTGCTAAAAGGCTTAGTGAAGTTGAAAAGAACGTAAAAGATCATGGATACAGTATCAAGTTTGTTCTCGATACGATCGACAAGATGCTCAGAGAAAAAAAGCGACCGCAAATTGGTTTCAAACACAGAAATGATAAGTCTTGAAGCCGCATTCTCGGTTAATTGCGCAGTTTGTTTTGCAGTTTTAAGATAAATTCTCAAATTGCTGGACGAGAAAATAGC
>SABV01000590.1 GCA_009928855.1 Erysipelotrichia bacterium
AGATTGCGGTTTGGCTGTTAATGCCCAATGGTATAACCGTTTAGAAGATAGTTTGGAACGCTGGAAAATGGTTGGTATAAAGTTCGTTGGCACTTTTTATGACGGTGAAGCATATAGCGCCATCAACTTCGGTATTATTGATTCCTGGTCTATACATGAAAAAACAAAGGAACTGAAAGTTACTTTTTCTCCATCCTTTATCAAAATGATGCTTGGAAAAGGCTTCTTCAAATATATCAACTTTGCTGAGTTCAAAAGACTGCGCTCACCGCTTGCAACCAGATTGTATGAAATCCTTTGTAAGTCTTTTTATGGCCGAGATACCTGGGAAATCAGTGTTGCCAAAATGGCTGAAAAGATCCCGATGAAAGAGCGCTATCCTGCTCACATCGTTCCCAAGATCAAAACCGCCATAAACCGCATTAACAAATGCTCTGATACAAAATTTCTGCTTGAAACCCGAAAATTAGACCGTGGTCAAACCGTTCTTTGTTTCAAGAAAACAGTTGCCACGAAAACCTTATTACCGTTTCATCAGCCGGAAAATGAATCTTTCATAATTCCAGACAAGCCCGAAATCACTGTTTTAATCAATCTTCTTCCAGAGCCGCGCCGATCACAAAAAACCATTCTTGAGCCTGTCATAGCCTTTTATGAAATGCGCGGTGCTGATTATGTGGCCCGGAACATCCGCTATACCAACAAAAACGCAAAAAGCAATTACCGGCCCTATCTTTTGAAAGCTTTGCAGAATGATTATGGCCTTGCAATGCAGGAAGACGAAGAAGCCGCCAGACAGGTTGTCGCTCAGGAAGCCATGAAGGCACAGGAAATTGCTCACAGTGAAGCTGTGGAGCAAAAACGCCGCAAAGAGCAGGAAGAAAACAAGAAACGCGCCCAGGCATATATTGAAAGCCTATCTGAAGAATCCAGGGCGGCGCTTGAGGCGGAAGCTGTTGCCAATATGTCTGACAATATAAAAGAGATCGTCCTGAAAAAGGGTCTTGGCAGCAAGATTATGTTGAATATGGCCATGGAAAACATTGCTTTGCAAAAGCTTGCCGAAATCAACGCCAGTAAGCCTGTTCAGCAAACATTGGAAATGGCTGCGTAAATTTGACTGTTTTCAAACTACAATAGTCGATAAAGGACAAAATCATGAAGAAAACCGCTTCTAACGATAATCTTGTAACTAAAATGGAAATAGTCAGAGACCTGGCAAAGAAATCTAAACTTACTCATTCTGTAGCCAAAGACATTTTTAACAATCTGCTGGACATCATCGAGCGAAATTTGAAAAAGGAAAAGCGCCTGCAGATCATCGGTTTCGGTTCATTTTACACAAAACTGAAACCGGCCAGAACCGCCATCAATCCCAACACCCGCAAACCAGTCCAGGTTCCGGAAAAAAAGCTGGTTAAGTTCGCTCCAGGCAAAGCCCTGCGCGAAGCAGTAAACAAAAAATAACCAGATTTCTGAAGACAAGAGAAGCATGCCGGGAAAGGGAAACCGGCGCTTGAGGGAACGCGGCCCACGTCCTGTTGACCTGGCCAACACTCCGGCAGCTTCGCCGCCTCCGCTTTTGGCTAGGTCTCGGAAAGCCCTTCGGGCTTCCGCA
>SABV01000591.1 GCA_009928855.1 Erysipelotrichia bacterium
GGCACAACAACGATATCAACGCCAAGAGCGCCGTTTAAGGTTGTCATTACCCTGCGATATTCAGGGTTAACGGTTTGCAGCACCAGCACTTTTTTGCGACCGGTGTGAGCGGTAGCCATGTTGATCGCTTCAACATTGGCGGTAGCGCCCTCATACAGTGAGGCGTTCGATTGATCCATGGCGGTCAGGCCGCAGATAAGGCTCTGGTATTCGTAGATACACTGAAGGGTGCCTTGCGAAACTTCTGGCTGATAGGGTGTGTAGGCAGTAAAGAAGTCGCCGCGCAGCAGAATATGGTCGATTACCGAGGGTATGATGTGGTCATAGGCGCCACCGCCGAGAAAACAGACGTTTTTATCGACGGTTTCGTTGGTTTCGGCCATACGTGTAACTTTGCGCACCATTTCGGGTTCACTCATTCCGGCGGGTATGTTGAGTTCGCCCTGCAGCCTGAGTTCTGGGGGAATTTCTGAAAACAGGTCGTCAATTGTTTTGACGCCGATCGCCCCTAGCATTTCCTGAAGTTCATCAGGAGTAGTGGGGATATAAGTAGCCATAAAAAAGCTCCTGTGCGGTTAATCGCAGATTTTCTTGTAGTCAGCTTCAGAAAGCAGTTTGTCGAATTCTTTGGGATCAGCGACCTTGACTTTGCAGATCCAGCCGGCGCCCATAGCGTCTTCATTGACAAGGGCGGGGTTGTTTTCGAGGTCATTGTTTACGGCAATAACATCACCGGTCATCGGAGCGAAGAGGTCTGAAACAGTTTTTACCGATTCGATGGTGCCGAAAACTTCGCCCATTTTCAGTTTTGCACCAATTGCAGGCAGTTCGACAAATACGATGTCACCAAGCTGATGAGTGGCATAATCAGTGATACCGATAGTCGCTGTGTCGCCTTCGAGTTTTGCCCATTCATGATCTTTTGAAAATTTGATGCTCATGTTATCTCCTGTTAAACCTTAAATTTTGTAAAAGGGGAATTTACTGCAGATTTCGTTTACTTTTGCCTTGACCGCGGCGAGATTGCTCTCATTTTCGGGGTCAGAAATCGCCTGATCCATAAGAGTTGCAATATCTTTCATGACTTCAGGGGTCATGCCGCGGGTTGTAACTGCGGGGGTGCCAACGCGCAAACCTGAAGTTACAAAAGGTGAAGCCGGATCATTCGGAATAGTGTTCTTGTTAACGGTGATGCCGGCGCGGTCAAGGGCTTTTTCGGCAACCTTGCCGGTGATATTCTTGTTGCGAACATCGATAAGCATCAGATGGTTGTCTGTGCCGCCCGAAACGAGTCTGAACCCGCGCGCGGTCAGCGCTGCAGCGAGAGCCTGAGCGTTGGCGAGAACGCGCTGCTGATATTCTTTAAAGCCTGGTTCAAGAGCTTCTTTGAATGCCACCGCTTTGGCTGCGATAACGTGCATCAACGGGCCGCCCTGCAAACCAGGAAAAATAGCCTTATCGAGCGCTTTAGCCCATTTTTCCTTGCAGAGAACTAGGCCGCCACGTGGGCCACGCAAAGTTTTATGGGTAGTTGAAGTTACGAAATCGGCATAGGGAATCGGTGAGGGGTGAAGTCCGGCTGCGACCAGACCGGCAATATGAGCCATGTCAACGC
>SABV01000154.1 GCA_009928855.1 Erysipelotrichia bacterium
CCAATGGCGGCTAATGGTTCGTCAGGTTCAAGAACGTCGCCCTGCCCGGATAAAACAAGAATTTTGGTGGTATCGCCGACAAGAAGCATTGCCTGTAGTTGTCTTAGAGCTTTGTCCAGTCGCCATTCTCTGGCCAGTTCTACGGCGGCTTTTGTTAGATTGCCGGATGCCGTATCAAGCTTTGTTTCAAAGCGTTCGAACAGGGTAAAAGCGTCGGCGGTGGCTCCTGCAAAACCGCCAAGAATCTGATAGTTGCCGAAGCGCCTTATTTTTATGGCTTTGGTTTTGATTATCTGTTCGCCGAGAGTAACCTGCCCATCACCACCGAATGCAAGAATGCCGTCTTTCAGAACAGCCAGAATTGTTGTGCCTTTGTAGCTCATTGTTTCTCTCCAGATCTTGGATGGCTAAGCCGGTACGTCTGCATAAGACGCTCTTTGCTTATGCGCGTATATATTTGTGTGGTAGAAAGACTTTCGTGTCCAAGCATTTCCTGGACAGCCCTGATATCGGCGCCATTATTGAGAAGATGTGTGGCAAAGCTGTGTCTGAACTGATGAGGAGTGATTTTCATCATCATCGCGAGCTGGCGTGAATACTTGTCTATTATTCTGGCTATGCTTCGCGCCGAAAGAGGTGTGCCAAGATGATTGAGAAAAATCTCCCGTTCGGTTTTGCTTTTCGGATGTTCTATGTGTCTTGCGCTGATGTAGGCTGTTATAGCAGCACAGGAAGCCGGCGTAAGAGGTACTATGCGTTCCTTGTTGCCTTTGCCTGTTATTCTCGCCATCTGGTTGTCCATGTCAAGATTTTCGATGCTCAGGCCGGCGACCTCGGAGACGCGAAGCCCGCTGCCATAAAGAGTTTCTAGTATAGCTCGATCTCTCATTCCTGAAACCGTTTTTAGGTCAGGTGAGTTTAGAAGCAGATTTATGTCTTCAGCGCTCAGCGCCCTTGGTAAGGGCCTTTGCCTGCGCGGTGATTCCATTGCTTCAACGGGGTTGTGCTCGATTTGTTTGTGACGCATGGCATACTTAAGAAGCCCGCGCAATGCCGACTGCCCGCGTCGCATACTTTGCGGTGACAGGCCTGCGTTTCTTCTTTCTGACCAGAATGCCCTGATCTGTGCGTGCGAAAGTGCTGCCAGCTTGTCTGTTTCGTTTATATTATTTCGGCATAGCCACGACGTAAAAAACTCCAGATCGCTGCGGTAGCCTCTTACTGTGTGCATTGACATCTGGCATTCTTTTTCGAGGGATTCAAGATAGCGCAAAACAAGCTCGGATACAGACAAAACTTGGGCTCCACTTATTCTTAAAATGGGTCAGGTGTGCAAAGAATATCACAAGCCGGCTTCTTAGTACAAGAGCCTGAAAAAAATAATATTTTGATAAAGCGTTTTTTAACATTGTTGGCTCAACAATGCTAAATTCCTGTGTGTCGGGCAATATTTGAGCCCTGATCGCTTGACTTGATGTTCTCTCTGATCTATACTTCCTCTCTGAAGCGACTTAAACAGAGGTAAGGTTGAAAGGGGTTTGCGAACATGCGGTCTGCTTTGCAAGACAAGCGTGAGATCGTTTTTCTTCCTGCATCTAAAGATGATATTGACGCAATTATAGATCTGTATGTTAAGGTCTATAAAGGCAAATACACTCTTCCTGAAGTTGCCGACCCGGTGATTATTGCAAAAAAAGTGGAAGATCCGGCCTATTTTTGGACAGTTGCCAAAACAGAGGGCCGTTTGATCGGTTCGGTAATTTTTGCTATCGACCCGGTAAATAAACTTGGAAAATCTTACGCTGCTGCTGTTTTAAGCGAATTCAGGGGCCAGGATGTGATGCGTACCATGGTCAAACACGGAATTCAGCTTCTGGCAGAAAAAACTCGTACATGCGATGTTATCTACGCTACAACAAGAACAGTCAGTTTTGCGCCCCAGGTTGTGCTTGAGCATCTCGGATTTGTTTCAATGGGCATTTTCCCGAATGTTCGCAAAGTGGAATCTTTTGAAACTCATGGATTTGAGGTGTATCTGAGCTCTCGTTGTCTCGAATACCGTCGCAAGCGGCCATTGCTTATTCCTGATATGCATGAATTTTATAACATCATAAGAGACGAGCTTAACCTCGAAGATGCCGAAACTGTGCTGCTCGAGGCCCAGGATCCACGCAAAATGGGGCCGACTATAACTTTTGATGTCAGCAAAAATATCGAAGAAGTCAGCTCCAGATTTTATCATTATCAGGATAAAGACCTGATGAAGAAGGTGTTTTTTCCTTTTACTGATCCCAATATGCTTTTTAGCGCTAGTGACGGCACCGCCGATATTTTTGTCAATTTTAACGAACTTGATGGTAATGGGGTGATTGTGGGTTACAGGTTTTCTGGTGAAGATCTTCGTAATACCCTTATGTGGTTTTGCGAAGAGGCTTCAAAATCAGGAATGCGTTATATTGAAATGCTTGTAAGTGCATTTAAACCAGAAATGCAGCGCCTGGCGCTTGATGCAAAATTCTTGCCTTGTGCTTATTTTACGGCCATGCGCATGAATGATGACGGTGCCCGCGAGGATTATCTGGTATTTTCGCGATCATTTGAAAGCCTTGATTTTATGGATATGCACCTGGTTGACACCAACAGAAAATTTCTTGATGCATTTATGAAATGCTGGTATGACATGCTGGTTCGTTGTCAGCCGGACTTTGACGAGGAGTGGAGAATTGGCTGAAGCAAAACCATTTGAGAATTGCGGAAAATTGTTTGATACCGTTGATGCATTTGCGCACAATAGCGCCAATGAAGAACTCTTTAATCGCGCAATGAGTGAGGCTTTGCGCTGGCATGCCGCTCATTGCCCTGAATTTAAAGCTTTTTTGCAGGATTCAGGGATGGTAGATTTTAAGCGTGATTATTTTCCTGAGCAGATTCCGCCGCTTCTCGTGACTATTTTTAAAGAATTCAGACTTGTGTCTGTAAGCGAAAAGCAGGTTAAAATCGAACTGACCTCTTCGGGTACTGGTGGGCGCAAAAGCGCGATTGTGCTTGATCGCCGTTCGTATAAACGCATTCTCAAAATTGTAGATAATATTTTTGCCTCGTTGGGTCTTGTTAATCGCACGCAAAAAGTTAATTATCTGTGTTTTGCCTATGACCCGAAGGTTGCGGGCACTGTTGGCACTGCATTCTCTGATAAAATGCTGACGGGTCTCACGGCAAGACGCTCTGTATTTTATGCTATTCGCTGGAGTGAGGCAGACAAAGATTTTTCATTCGATCTTGAGGCCACAGTAAAAAAGTTGATAGAGTTTAGTCGCCGACCAGAGCCGGTCAGAATTCTTGGTTTTCCGGCTTATTTGTGGCAAGTATGCAATCGTCTCGAAGAAAGGGGCTTAACTCTCAACCTTGGAGTCGACTCCTATATTATTACCGGTGGTGGCTGGAAAATGCATCAGGACCAGGAAGTTACAAAAGATGCCTTTAAGGATCGAATTGAAAGGGTGCTTGGTATACCGCGCCAGAATCTTCGCGATCTTTTTGGCATGGTTGAACACGGCATTCCATACGTAGACTGCGAAGCCGGTCGTTTGCATGTGCCAATTTATGCGCGTGCCATGGTGGTTGACCCCGAGAGTCTGCAGCCTGTGAAAGATGGCGAAGAAGGGCTTTTATACCTGATGACGCCATACCTGTCCAGTTATCCTTCCATTTCACTTCTTACAACTGATAAAGCTGTAATAGAAACTGATTGCCCCTGCGGTCGCCCCGGAAAAACATTCAGAGTCGTTGGTCGTGCCGGTCTCGCCAAGCATAAAGGTTGTGCTATTACCGCACTGGATCTGCTAAAATAACGGAAATCTCATGAAAAAACACAAATATATCGTTTTTGGCCGGGAAGTTGATGCCGATTGGCTAAATATTACAACCGCACAGGAACTTATAAGCGAAGCCGAAGAAAAATCGTTTTTGGCAGCTGAACCTGATATTGCCTGCATTCTCGATATTCTTGACCGTGTTTCAAAAGCTTGGGCTGATCCTGAATACCATCTTCGCAAAAAAGCCGCAAAACTTCTGCCAGGTTTGACTCTTTTTAGTCCTCAGATGATTGAAGAGGGTTTTGCTGTCATCAGTGCTATCTGCAGTCGCGTTAATCTCGAAAAACGTTTAACGGGCGAACTTGGCTCTCTAAGCGTACTTGATTACGGGCTTGAACGGCCTCATTTAAACTACAGATTAAAGGCCCGGGGGCGTGGCGTGCTGCTGCATCTTACGGCGGGCAATGTGTTTGTCGGCGCAGTAGACAGTCTTGTCTCCGGCATTATCACCAAGAATGCCAATATTCTTAAAATGTCACGGGTTGACCCGGTGTTTCCGATTCTTTTTATTGAGAGTATAAAAGAACAGGATCCAGCCGGCATAATCTGGCCAAACCAGGCTGCTCTTCTCTGGAAGGGTGGTGATATGGGTATAGAAAAAACGCTGCTGGAGGCTCCTCTTACCGTAGTTTTCTGGGGGGGGCACGATGCTCTGGCTTCGGTAAAATCACGTATCGGGGCTTCGACCAGACTTGTTGAAAACGGTCCGCGTTATTCTTTCGCCGTTATTGACGGCCAGCGTATCAAACGTGGGGTGCCTGCCGCAACCATCAAAGGACTCGCTCTCGACTTATCCCGCTGGGATCAGCAGGCCTGTTCATCGCCCCATGTCGTTTATGTGATCGATAAAGATATCAAGACTTCACATCTTTTAATAGAGGCTTTGTATGATGAAATGGTTCAGTTGTCAGAAGAGTTGCCACCTGGCAAACTGAGCTTTGACGAAAAAGTAGAAATAAGGAAGGTTCGTGAGATAGCGAGAATGACTCAGGCAAAGGGCGAGGGGCGCCTTGTATGTCCTGAAAATTTCACGTTTTCTCTTGTTCTGGAGTATGACCCCGCCTTCAAAGTTTCGTGTCTCAACCGCACTCTTTTTATTAAACAGGTTCGCAGTGTTGACGAGCTTATTGAACAAATCAGGCCATTAAGTGACTATTTGCAGACCGTTGGAGTTTGTTGCGATGCCGCTTTGTCTGAGTGCCTTGAAAATGAGCTTTTTGCCGTGGGTGCAAAAAGAATTACCGCAATTGGTGGTATGAGCGAAGGGCATGATGGCGCTCCTCATGAAGGCGGTTTTTTGTTGAGACAATTGATCGAGTGGGTAGATGTAGAATATCTTGAAAATGCGCAGAGTCGCGTTGAAAGACTGCTCAAGCAAATCAGCGCTTCGCCTTATTACAATGCCATAATAAAAGAGGCTGGGGGCTGTGGTTTTGAAAACTTTCATAAGCTGCCGCTTCTTGACCGGGAAACATTTTATCGTAACTCTCCGCCCGAATCTGACGCTATTCTGACCGGTGCCATGACTGATGCTTATGTTTATGCCTCAGGCGGAACCACTGGCAGTCCCAAATTTACATTGTATTCGAACGATGAATATCGCTATGTAACAGATATATTGACAGATATTTACCGCAATGCCGGCCTGTGCAAAAAAGATCGGGTTGCCAATCTCTTTATTGCCGGCAATCTCTGGACAAGTTTTAATGTTGCCGGTCGTGCTCTTGAGAATCTTGGCTGTCTGAATCTGCCTGTTGGTGGTGGTTCTGACTTTGAAAACATTCTTAAATACATCAAGATTTTTGAAGTAAACGCTATTGTCGGTCTGCCTTCAATTATTATTAAACTGGCAGAAGAAGCCGAAAAGCGCAGTCTTAAGCTGAAAATTGAAAAAATTCTTTACGGTGGCGAACATCTTCGCCCCCAAACCTGCGATTTTTTGCGCAAAACGATCGGAGCCGTTTCTATTCGCTCAGCCGGTTATGCCTGTGTCGATACTGGCCCGATAGGCTGGCAGTGCGAGCATCTTGAAGGATCTGTGCATCATGTTCTTGAAGAATATTGTTACGCCGAAATTCTTTCTTCTATCGATTCTAAGCCGGTTTCTGACGATGAACCTGGCGAGATTGTTGCAACTAACCTAAATCGTGTGCTGATGCCGGTAGTGCGCTATAAAACCGGTGATCTTGGGCGCTGGCACAATACTGGGATTTGCAGATGTGGTTTTTCTGGCCGTTCTTTTGAACTACTTGGGCGGTGTGATGATATGCTGGTGATTGGCGGTATAAATTTAATGCCTGTTGATATAGCGACTGGTCTGGCTGTTCTTCCGGTCAGTCAGTCATTTCAGGTGGTGGCTAGAACAGTTGCTGGGCGTGAGCAACTTTGCCTGCGTCTTGAGGCCGACAGGAAGATCGCTGAAAAGCAAGTTCTGGAAGCTCTTACCAGAGGTTCTTATAAAATAGCAGAATCGCTTGCCCAGGGTTGGCTTAATATCGCCATAGAGTGGTTTAAACCTGGAGAAATACCCAGAAATCTGCGCACGGGAAAACTCAAGCCTGTTATCGACGAAAGATTTCTGGTGGCCGGGTGCTAACCTGCTGAAATCATTTGTAATTTTTCGGCTCGACTAAGTTTTTTGATCTGCAACTCACGCTTCGTCGCCGCTGAACGGTCTGGCAATATTTCTGTGTAAATAAGTTTGACCGGTCTTCTCCCTCTGGTGAAGCGTGCGCCCGTGCCTTCGTTGTGCGCTGCAATGCGCCTGTTCAGGTCATTGGTTATGCCGGTGTAAAGGCTGCCATCACGGCACTCGACAATGTACAGGTGCCATTGTTCTTCGTCTGCCGAATGTTTCATTTGGCTTCAGGATTCAGCTGATAGTATACAAGGGGTTCTTTAACATTTTTTACCGGAGCTGACTCAGGGCCGGTAAACTGCCACTTTTTTGATTTGCCGGCTATCTGCATTACTCTTTCGGTTACCAGTATCTGATCTGCTTTAGCCAGTCCCTGCAGTCTGGCCGTAATATTCATGCCTGAGCTGAATGCTGTCAGATCATCATTGGGGCCAATCAGGCCAACTACGGCAGGGCAGTAATTGACACCAATTGCCACGCCAAATTTTTCAAAGTCTGGATGTTGCTGAATGTCAGTGTTTTCTGGAAGCATAAGAAAATCACGGGTATGATCGACAATTATTCTGGCTGCCTGCAAAGTTCTATCTAAAAGCACTTCTGGATCTGTATCGTAAAATGGTGGCCCAAAAAGAAAAATCAGGCAATCTCCGACAATTTTATCGAGACACGCCCCTAATGGAAAAACCCGCGAAACTATGTCGTTAGACCATTTATTGACCATTTCTGTGATGCGCTTTGGGGTTTTGAGAATCTGTTCACTCATTTTTGTAAAGCCTGAAATATCAGCAAAAATAATGCCGATTTCTGATTCGCGGGGCGACAAATAAAGTTCTTCATAGCCGGGTTCAGAGATAAGCCGGGCAATAACCCGGTCGGAAAAGAATTTTCTGAGCATATTCCGTTCGCGGTTAAAATCAACCAGTCGTTGCCTGAGAGTTTCTGAAAATATTTGAACTATTTCTCTGGCAAATATCGAAAAGCTCTTTTTTTCTTCAGGCACAAATATAACTTTGCCGATCAGATTTTCGTCTATCAAGCCGTCTAGAAGGTAGGTTACGGTAATGTTGTCGTTTCCTATGGCTTTGTGTAACATTTTATCGTCGGCTTTTAAGTCGCTGCCTGCATTCTTTATGAATTCATCGAGCCCTGAATGAGGCATGTTGACTGAATCGTTTATTCTGACTTCATCTTCATATACCAGATAGTTGATATTTTCGCGCCCGGTTAATTCATGGTCTGAATAAATAATGAAAAGCTTTTTGAAGGGTATTGCCTTTTTAAGCACGTATACGGCTCCATCAATGGAGTCAATAATTGAATGACTTTTCAGGGCAGATTGAATGCCCATTATCAGACTGTGTTTTAAACTGCTGGTGTGAATGCTGAAAAAGAAGTTGTCCAGCAGTTCGCTTATGCAGTCAAGTATTGCAGCTCCTAATACTTTGTCGGGGCTGTTTTCGTTTGCAAAGGCGATGCCAATCGTGCCTGTCGCAGTGTTTGCCATTTCGATAGGTTGTACAAACCACAGCATTCCATGAGCGCAGAAAGAGCTCGGTCGATCTATTTTGAGCAGTTGCGGGGTTTTGTGTTTGATGCCTTCATCACCTTTGCCAAGGCAATATACCCTGTGATTCAGTTGCTCATCCTGAGTTTCTACATACAAAACTTCAGTTTTGATTTTTTTTTGTAAAAAAAGATGAGTTTGTTCAAGTGCTGATTCAAGGGTGCAATGACAGAGTTGTTGTTTTTCTATAAGGTTATCAAGATTTAAATGCAGATCGCGAAGCTGTTGCAGCTGTTCAAGATTAAAAGTCATTGCTGTCCTCCAGGGTTTGTTGTAGCAGAAGTGTCAATTTTCATTCAGGCTGTGAGCCACAACCTTCCATGTGATAAAACCCGCTATGATCAGCCAGACAACTCCAACCAGCCAGTCTGGTAAATAAAGCATGTCGGCAATTCGGTAAGCGTCTGATTCTTTTATTGAGCGATCTATAAGATCTTCTTTTATGTCAATAAGAACATAG
>SABV01000155.1 GCA_009928855.1 Erysipelotrichia bacterium
GGCAAAATAGGCGTTGCCGGGCATTCTTACGGTGCCTTCATGGTTGCGAACCTGCTGGCCCATACCGACCTGTTTGCTGCCGGCATTGCCCGCAGTGGCGCATACAACCGCACTTTAACGCCATTCGGGTTTCAGGGCGAACGACGCACCTACTGGGAAGCCCCCGATATTTACACTCAGATGTCGCCATTTACGCACGCCGACAAAATCAACGAACCACTGTTGATGATTCATGGTGAAGAAGACCCGAACCCGGGCACTTTTCCGATCCAGAGCATACGCATGCTGGGTGCAATCAAGGGTCACGGCGGCACAGCCAGAATGGTAGTATTGCCATACGAAGGACACAGCTACGAAGCAAGAGAATCAATTCTGCACACTCTGGTTGAAATGTTCGAGTGGTTCGACAAATACGTTAAAAAAAAGCCAGGCACGATCTAAAAATCAGTCTTTTGTCTGCCCATCTATTTTTCTGAAAAGCTTTACAACAGTTTTTCCAAGTTCGTCGAGTCGCGCAAAATTGTCGACCAAAGGCTCAAGAAACGAAGGATTGCTCATGTCAAAGCCATTATTGAAATCGGCAATCATCTGCATCGGATAAATCAGAATAAAATTGTTGCGCCCCAAAAATCGGTTGAGGTAATTCGGTATTTTCTCCATGTTCGAATCGTATGAAAGGCCGTTTTTGCGGCTCAAAACAAGTATCAAGTTATCGTCAGGTCTGAATTCCTGAGCCAGCAACAAAAAATCATCCCAGTCTTCAAAAATGTTGAACTCGGCCTCAATTGGAAACCTGTGCTGAAGCTCCTGTAAATATTTATCGGTTCGGGTTGATGCGTAAAAAACAAGTTTAGAGCCGGTGTTTCTGCCGATATTCCAGATTTTGCTGACCCAGAACGGAAAGCCAACCTCTCGTTCGGCATTTTCAGGAACAATTATTACGTCTCTTTTAATCGTGGAAATAGGCTGCCGTGGGCGGTAGATCATCGTCGTGACATTGCAGCTGCTGAGAATGCCTTCTGCCAAATATCCAAGAAAAGAATCCGAAATACTTTTGCGCTGATGAAGGCCAAGAATGATATCGGTAATCCGATACTGTCTGCCGACAACATTGATAGCATTGATGACGCTCAAATCGTAGCGCAGCAATCGCTTCAGATCAGTATCCGTAGCCGCCGCCGCTTTTTTGGCCGCATCGAGAATATCTTGCGCCTCCTTTTCCTGAAGCTCGTCTGCATCGCCCTGATTGACCACCGTTAATGCATAAAGCCCAGCCGGGCAATGCTTCGATTTAACGGTGACGCTCAAATTGATAAGTTCCTGGGCATTTTCGATATTACCAATCGGAATAAGAATGCGTTCTTCGATTGCAGCATCAGATGGCTGCGCATTGAGCTGGGCATTTAAAGCAAGATTCTCTGCACCTTTTTGCGCCGAAAACGAAGCCATGGTGCAGGTAACAAGAATCATCAGAATCGTGCCGTTCAAAATACTTTCGTCAAGCAGTCTGATGGCTTCTCCGTCTGGTGTCTGCCCCAGAATTACATTATACCCGACCAGCACTGCCGCCAGAGTAGCAGCCGCCTGAGCATTACTGAGCCCGAATATCAGACGCCGCTCATCATCGTTGAACCCGAAGGTTTTCTGAGTTAACCAGGCGGCGATATACTTCGAAAGAGTCGCAACAATCGTCATCGTCAGCGCAACATTGACGGTGTGCCAGTCGCGAAAAAACACCCGATAATCGATCAGCATGCCGACACCTATCAGAAAAAAGGGAATAAACAGAGCGTTACCAACGAACTCGATACGGTTCATCAGAGCCGACATTCTCGGTATAAGGCGGTTAAGAGCCAGACCGGCAAGAAACGCACCAATTATAGGCTCTACCCCCGCCAGTTCAACTAAAAATGCCGCCATAAAAACCATGGCCAGAACAAAATTATATTGAGAAATCTGATTTTCGAAACGCTTGAAGAACCAGCGACCAACAACAGGAAACAGATACAGAATAGCAGCACCGGTAAGCAGCAAAGTCAGCCCCGTTTTAAGCCAGAAACCTTCGCCAACAGTGCCGGTTTTCATGCCAACGACCGCTGCCAGCACCAGCAGAGCCAGGGTATCCGTAATCATCGTGCCGCCGATTGCCATGGTGACAGCCCGGTTTCTTGAAACCCCAAAACTGCTGATTATAGGGTAAGCAATCAAAGTATGCGAAGCGAACATACTGGCAAGAAGCACAGCAGAAGCAACAGCCAGGCCAAGATAAAAATATCCGGCCAGAATGCCCAAAATCATCGGAATTGAAAAAGTGTAAAAGCCAAAGACCAGACTGCGGCGGCTGTTTTTTTTAAAATCGGCCATATCTATTTCGAGACCGGCCAGAAACATTATATAAAGCAGTCCGACCGTGCCAAAAAGCACGATTGCGCTGTCACGCGGGATAAAATTCAGACCATGAGGGCCGATAAAGGCTCCGGCAACAATCATTCCCACCAGATGCGGAATTTTGAAGCGATTCAGTATAATTGGCGTAAATAGAATGACGAAGAGAATAAGAGAAAATATCAGAACCGGGTTCTTCAGCGGCAAAATCAGCTCTGGCATAAAAGGGCTCTCGCTTCCAACCTCTATAAGAATTATCTCTGAAAATATTATACATGCCTTTAGCAGCTGAGCAAAAGTGTTTTTTAGAGGCCTGACAACGTTTTAGAACCATATTGGCATAAATTCTCAGACTTAAGCGCAACTGCCACACCCCGATCGCTTAAAATTTTCGACTTGCAGAGTGGACAGAAGTGGTTTTTGTCATTATGCTTGTACAAAAAATCCGGCAAATTGCGAGTATTAAATATGAATAGAAAAATTAGATGGCAAGTTCTGACTTTAGTTCTGCTGGCCTTTTTAATGTCGGTACAACTCCTGGCAGGGAGCTACGAAGCAGCCTATCAGAAATATGTTGATGCATACAAAGCTTATCAGACCGCTGTTTCAAGCAATCTGTCAAAGGCAGAAACCGATAAAGCCCTAAGTCAATATAAAAGTGCAAAAGCTGCGTATGAACAGGCTCTGAATGGTGGTTCAACTTCTAAGGCTGCAGTCGATACCACCTCATCGAATGCTTCTGCTGCGGGCAATGCAACGACTAACTCTGCTGCAATCTCAGAAGGTTCAGATGCAGAAAGAAGCCTTGCCACCCTTTCGGCGGCTCTGCCGGCTCAACTTAAGCCGTTACTCGAAATCATCAGAAACACTACCTCAAAAGATCAGGCAAATTCGGCAATTTCAGCACTCGAAAAATATCTCGTGTCAGACCCGGCCTCAAAATTCAAGGATTTATTGCAATACGAAATAGCGAGTACGCTCGATCGGCTCGACATCGATCGAAAAAAAGCAGAAATGTTATTTACGAATATATCAAAAAACAGCAGAAACGCCCTGGTATCGACCTGGGCAAAACTCGGGCTCAAATATCTCAAAGCCAAACAATATAAAACACAGTGGCACACAGTTCTAAATAACAAATTCACTGCAATGACCGATGCTTTCAATAAATATAAAAACACCAGCTGGCTGGCTTTTCCGGTTAAAGCAGTAAGAGGAACCACTTACCTTGCCAAATCAGTGTCTTACATAAAAACCCAGAACGACCACGAAGATTTTCTTCTGGCTTTTGAATCAGCGCAGGCACCTTTTGTAACCAGCGTAGACGATGTATTTGAACAGTATCAAACGTCAAACGTCGCTGAAAATGCTGATGAAGCCGCCAGAATCAGACTTATATACAACAACTACACCTCATGGTATGCCCGCTGGAAAGTGCTGAATGCAGCAAAATCAACGCTTGATATTCAGTATTTCATTATCGAAAACGATGCATTCGGCCTGGGCCTGCTTGGAATGTGCCTTAAAAAAGCACGCGAAGGCGTAAACATCAGATTGATGGTAGATGTGCGCGGTTCTAACAAACTCAGCCTCATAGTGATGGCACAGGGCTACCTCTCTGAGCTGGCGAGATTTCGCAATGTTCAGGTCAAGGTATACAACCCGCTCGAATCTAACCTTTTGGGTGCCATAACCGATATTCGCCGCATCATATCGAGCAATCACGACAAGATACTTATAGCTGACGGGCGTTATAGCATTATTGGCGGACGCAATATCGCTGATGAATACCTTGTAGACCCGATAGATGACGCTAACGCATGGCGCGACACAGACCTTCTCATAGACAGCGCACTGGTCAGCAATCAGCTACAGAAGGCTTTTGAAGAAGAATTTGAGATTCTGAAAGCACACGAAATAGACAAACCCGTTCTTGGCCTGAGCAAATATCGCGTATTACAGATGGAAATCGGCCATGCAGCTATGGACGCAGCACTGAACCTGCGCGGCGCTCTTCCCCTTACAAAAAATTTCAGCACCCAGAGTTCGATACTTAAAAAGCTCAATGCGCAACTTGCCAATTATAAAAACATGACGGGCTACCCAACATTCAATTTAACTGACAATTCGAGAGCCTGCCCGGTTCATATTCTCGACAGCAACTCACTCTCAGGCCCCCGCAATGACATCACAGAAAACATCGTCAGGTATATAGACGGCAGTCGCCGCGAAATAGTAATTCAGAACCCTTACGTTGTGCTTACCCCTCGCGCTGAAGCTGCACTAAAGAGAGCCTCCAGACGCGGTGTACCAATTATCGTTCATACCAACAGTCCACAAACTTCAGACAGCTTTCCGACCGAAGCAATGCTTTATCGCGACTGGCGAAGCATTCTCAAAGAAATGCCAACCATGCGCATGTTTGCCCGTATCAACGAAAGGCAACTGCATGGCAAAAACTTCGTTTTCGACAGTAAAATCGGTGTGGTGGGCACCTACAACTTTGATTTTCTCAGCGAAAAAGTCAATTCAGAAGTTGTGGCGGTCATCAATTCAGTCGGCTTTGCAAACGAGCTTCACAACGAAATCATGTTCGACATAAACAAAGCAGCCGAATATCACCTTGCAACCGCAGACCAGGCTGAATTTGGGCCGGGCGACGTCGATAACGCAAAAAAGCTGTGGCTGATCAAGATTCTTTCAAAGATGGGCTGGCTCAAGCCCCTGTTTTAAAACAGTTTTCTGACTGCATAAAAGAGCAGCCCGGTTCTTAAATGAGCCGGGCTGCTTTTTTTATACCTGGTAGGTTTTATAGAGCTATTTTAAAGGTTCTTTAGACAATATGACGTCATCTATCCAGACAGTTCCGGTACCGTTAATTACGATATTCAGAGTCACTTTATCAGGCTTCTGCCCTTTTTCAAAAACGAAAGGCGTTTGAATGCTTTTCCAGTCTGTCGTCTGCTCAACGACATCGTTCATGCCCCTCGAAAAATATTGCCCACCCCCGACATGCGCCCACATTTCCAGAAAGGCGGTGCCGCTGAGTTCACTTTTTACCCTGGCCTGAAAAATCAACCTGGCATCTTCAACATTCAGGTCGGCCACTTCACCCAGACAGACGGTCGTGGGCCATTGCGTTGCGATCTTTATCGAACCGGTGCCCTCAACCTTGACCTCGGCATCAGCCTGAATGCTGGTGCCGATAACAGACGCATCGTCAAGACTCAACTTTTTTAACTCTTCTGCATTGGCAGCACCAGCGAGACATACCATCAAAGCGAACATCATCAAACTTTTTTTCATCTCTTTCGTCCCCTTTCTTTATTAAAAACACACCGTAAACAGATGTTTTCGGCTTTTTCACACGCGGTCTGTTTGATTTTTCTGCGCCAGATCGCCGAGGTGGGCGGCAAGAAAACCGCTCGAAAATGACCATTGCAGGTTAAAACCGCCACATGGCCCATCAAGATCAAGTATTTCGCCGCAGAAATAAAGCCCCTTGAGAAGTCTGCTCTCGAGAGTCTCAGGGCAGATTTCTTTAAGCGCGATTCCGCCTCGCGTAATCATGGCCCCCGCAAAACCATCATGCCCGATAATAGTCAGCGGTGTCCAGGCAAGAATTTTAAACAACCGCTCCCGATCAGCGCCAGGCTGAATATGCAAGGCCTTCTGCGGGTCGAGACCGGCAAGCAATATGAGTTCTCGCGCAAGCGGTTTTGCCATAAAAGCGCCCAAGTGCTCAAGAATGCTTCCGTGGGGGGATTTAGCTTTCTCTTTCTTCAAACGTTCTTTTATGTCTTCTTCGTTCATGCCTTGAGTAAGATTAACAAGAACCGGCACTTCGCCAAGCCGCGCTAAAAGAGGCGTTATTTCGCGTGCAAAATCAAGTATTACCGGCCCCCGGATTCCATTGGCGGTAAAAATCAGATCGCCTCTGGCATGCTGTTTTGATGACCGTGGCAGGTTTATTTTAATTTCGACCTTTGCAACCGTATCGGCCCGGCAATTTTTTACCCATGCCTCTTTTGTTCGCAGAGGCAGCATTGCGGGAAAAAGCTCCGTAACTTTATGCCCGAGCGCGGCCGCCATACTGTGCCCCTCGCCTTCGGCGCCCAGCGTCGGAAACCCAAGGCCTCCGGTGGCTACAATAAGATTTGAACACGAATAATGTTTATGGCCGGCATCTACTCCGGTTATTTTTGCGCCATCGCTATCAATCTTTGTGACTCTTGTTGAGCAGAGGGTTTTGATCTTCAGCCTTGCCAGTTCTTTTTCGAAGGCATCGACAATGCTCATTGAATTATGCGTAACCGGAAATACTCTGTAACCATCAGGAGCATGGCACTCAACCCCTATTTCGGCAAAAAACCGCATGAGATCGTTGTTGTTCATAGCTTTTAAAGCAGGCATCATAAAACGGCTCTCGCGGCCAAAGCGGTTCATAAATTCTTCATTCGAAAGAGTATTTGTAAGGTTACATCTTCCGCCGCCAGTTGCCTTCAATTTGGCACCAACAGAGGGTAATTTTTCGATCAGCAGCACCTGTTTTAAATGACGCGCGGCAGTTATTGCGGCCATAATACCAGCTGCACCCGCCCCCACGACGATCAGATCATATTTTTCCACCCGGTCACCGCTTTTATAAAAAGAATGGCATACCTGACGTACAATGCCATATTATATAGCAGCTGAGAGAATTCTACATAAAGAAAAAAGAGTTCAGATGATTGTAAGCGCGAGCCGAAGAACCGATATTCCGGCATATTATTCTGACTGGTTTTACCGCCGCCTTTCAGAAGGATTTGCCCTGATACGGAATCCGATAAACCCGCATCAGGTCAGCAAGGTATTGTTAGACCCGCAGAATGTCGAGTGCTTCGTATTCTGGACAAAATACCCGGCGCAATTTATGAAAAGACTCGACCGGTTGAGCTGCTATAAATACTATTTTCAGTTCACTCTAACCCCGTATGGCAGTGACATCGAAACGAATATACCTCCAAAGAAGCTGATAATAGACACATTCAAACAACTCTCAGACAAGATTGGCCCCAACCGGGTCGTCTGGCGATATGACCCTATTATATTCAACGCAAAATCGCTGAATTTAGATTATCACGTCGAGCACTTCGAAAACCTGTGCAAATCACTCTCGGGGTTTACCCGCAAATGCGTCATCAGCTTTTACGACAACTATAAATTCGCGGCACGCAGATGCAGAGAGCTTGAAATCGTCGAAATCGACCTCGCGACAATAGAACGACTAGGGAGTCACTTCGCCGAAATTGCAAAAAATTATGATCTCATTGTGGAAACATGCGCCGAGTCGGTCGACCTGGCAAAATATGGCATCATGCACGGCAAATGCGTCGATGACCGACTGGTTTCTGAAATTCTCGGGTACAAAGTCAGTGCTGCCAGAGATAAAGGGCAACGAAAATTTTGCGGCTGCGTAAAAAGCGTCGACATCGGCGCTTATTCAACCTGCCCGGGCAAGTGCCTTTATTGCTACGCCACCAGAAATCACGATGCCGCAGCAAAGCTTTACCCACACCATAATCCTGACTCGCCGCTACTTCTAGGCGAATTAACCGCTGAAGACCGGATAACCGTTAAAAAAAGCGAAAAATTGCGGCCAAATCAGCCAAAACTTCCTCTATAAAAAAACAGGACGTCTTAAAGACGCCCTGTTTTTTATCTGACACAACAACTTATTTTCAGGGAAGGCGCATCATTGAGATATCGATGTAATGACCTTCTTTTGATTCTATGCGAAACTGATACTCACTCGCACCAAATCCGGCAGGCTGTTTGATCACGTAATAAGATGTAGCATAGGGTGCCAAAGTTATATCGTCAACAGAGGTACCATAATCTGCCGCTCGATATGCAAGTGGCAGAGCGAGCTGATGAGTGTATTTATATCTGCTGTCGATACCGGTAACATCTATCAGACCAGCGTATCGCAATGATTCGTTAGTAACTGCAATGCTCCAGTTTTTTAGAAGGGCGGCAAGTGTCATACCATAAACCGCCTCAAGATTGGCTATACCTGTCTGCTGACTCTGCACCAGCTGTCTTATTTTGGCTGCACCATACTGCTCGAAAAGGTAGAGATTGAACAAACCTTTTTGACC
>SABV01000156.1 GCA_009928855.1 Erysipelotrichia bacterium
ACGGCATGTGTGCATAATTTTCAGAAGATTATCGTCGGTCTGCATCAAACCGGACTTGCCGTAAGCCATGAAAATTTTAAGACTGGAAACTCCTTCGCGTGCCAGAAGCGGCAACTGCTCAATAACGGAGGGTGTAAATCTACCAATGCAGGCATGCAGTGAATAATCTATAGCAACAAGACCATCAGCTTCCTGGCGACGACGATGCAGGCTGTCAATTACACCTTCATCGCCGCGCTGAGCGGTAAAATCAATAAAAGTGGTAACTCCGCCGGCAGCGCCTGCCACACTACCAGAATAAAAATCATCAGCAGAAACAGAACCGGCAAAAGGAAGGCTGAAATGCGTGTGCGCATCCACAGCTCCCGGTAAAACCCAACGTCCTGCTACGTCAATTTCCCTGCGTCCCTTTAAATTAGCACCTATGGCTGCTATTTTTTCGCCGTTAATTGCCAGGTCTGCCTGAATAAGAGATTCTTCCCAGAAAATACGACCATTTTTCAGTATCAGCTCAAACATGTTAATTTCCTGATTTTAAAATTACATTATTGTTTAAAAAAGTTTGACTCCTGTCGAAAAAGATACCGCAAAACATTGAAATGGGGGTAGGAATTTTGAACCTGAATTCTTTAGTTGCGGGTTTTTTAGGGGGACTGGTATGCGGCACCATTGTTTTTATCTGCAGTCGCGCTTTTATGCTGCACAGGCTACTAAAACGCGAGCGTCTGCGCGATCTCTCTTTCTTTGGTCGTAACACAAGAGAAAAAATAGTGTGTCATGTTGAATAACCTCCAGTAAAAATTTCCGGCAAAAAAGCCGGATTTTTTTTTCAGAGTGATCGCACTAAAATACCTTGAACTTGCAATAATTTAATGTGTTTGCCCTGATTTTTTTTGCCATGTTCTACATTAGCGCCATTTATGATATCTTGGAACCCAAATGAGTATGAAGAAAACTTCCAGATCCGAAAGACAAATTCTCGAAACCAAACAGAAAATAACCAATCTGTTTCGTACCCGTGACCAGGTCGCGGCAATTAAACTTTTCTACAAATTCTTCACCGAAGAGAACCCTGCCGATGCCGAGTTTGTCAACTTCGTATACCTGGAAATCAATCGTCGTCGACTTTTTGAAGAGGGCTACAAGTTCATGAAGACAACGGCGGTATGGCATCCTGATAATCCACATATCCAGGATCTTCTAGACAACTCTGTTGCCATATATTTTGAAAATCTGGCGCTCAAGGGCAACAACCTGCTATCAGAATACGACGAAAAATCGGTGCGCTTCGCCAAGGGGCTGAGCCGTCTCGACATGCTATCTCGCGAAAGAATGCGCACCGAAAATACAAAAACGCTCACAAGCATCTGCAATAACGCCCTGGAACATTTTCTTAAAGCCTATAGTCTCAGACCACAAACCCCATCCCCTTCTATTATAAAGGGTTTGACGAGGTGCTATACGCTTCTCGGAGATGAAAAGAAAATTGAAGATCTCGAAAGAGTCACCAACGAATTATATGGCAACGTCAGCAAAAATGAGCCACATGAAGCACCGGTCAAACCCCCGCCTCAGAAGGCGCCGGAGCTTTTAATAGAAGTAGAGCCTGCCAAGATAGAGCACCTCGAAAATCTACTCACAGAAAAAAAATATGACGAACTGATCGAAGCTGTTGATCTTCTGCACAAGGATTACGTTATATCGGTACCATTGTTGCTGCTCAAGGTTAAAGCGCTTGTAGAACTAAAAAAATTCAAACCTATCGAAGCTATCCTTTCAAGCGCTGAGACTCAGAATCGTTACCTCAAAGAAATAAAAGAAACCCGAAATTATGTAAACGAAACCAAGCGCCAGATATTGGTAACAGCCGGCAGTGTTTATCTCAAAAAAGCCATGACACTCGGGCCAACCATGGGACGCAGACACTTCATGATGGCTCGCGACCTCCTGGAGAAAGCCGTCAAAATCGTGCCAGGCGATCTCGATTTACTTGACCAGCTCTACACGGCATACAAATATCTTGGCGAAGAAGATGGTGCATTTGATGCAAAAGCTGTAATGTACCACGTGAATCAAAGTTTTACGCCAACTTTTGATCGAAAAAATTCGAGCTCACTATGCTTTATTGCGTCATTTGCATTCGTCGGGCAACCAGAAACAGTAAACGAATTTCGCTGGTTCAGACGAGAGTTCCTTTTGCAATCAAAATCCGGCAGACAGCTCAATTCTTTTTACGTCAGATGGAGTCCGAAATTCGTCAATTTTGCCACTCACTATGCTATAGCCCGCCCTCTGTGTCGATTTTTGCTATTACCATTCCTCCTTTTCATCAGATTTCTTAAACTTTTTGATTGATTCTTAATCCTGCCAATAAGTATAATACCCGGTATGCACAGCGTTAAACTTTTAATCCTACTGTTAATAGCATCAATAACTCTGCCAGCATTTTCCTACGGTCAAGACTTTGATCAAAAGCCCCTAACTGTAGGTTTCGACACACACACCGATTTATCAACATTAAGAATACAAGCCTTCAGCGGTGACTGGCAAATGACCTGTATCCCTGTCACGGCTACGTCACCCGCGCGCCTTGCCACCCATTCCGTTATTGTCGAAAAGACACTTTCCGAAGGCGAAGACTCTGTATTGATGTTGATCCCCAAAGGCCTGATTGGAAGATTTTCCAATGACAAAGACCTTGATAGCGGTTTTGCCAAGGTAGTGTTTTCGGGTGGCGAATTCTTAAATCTTGAATTTCCAGATATGCCGCCTCTTCTTCTACAGGGCAAAATAGAAATTGATTTTGTCGAAAAAAACATCAGAATTTTAAACAGCATAAACACAGCCCAGTTCGTTGTTTCATGTGCGTCAAGAATAGCCATCGGAAACGAGCCTGAGGCGCTGAAGGCGATTATAACGGTTATTCGCACGAGATTGAAATATCTGTTAGAAAACCCGCTGCATAAAGATAAGCCCTACGACCTCTGCAACACTGAACATTGTCTGCCATTTGAAGGTTGTGGATATAATCGTGAACTGGTTGATCTGCTGGTCGCAGAAACCAGAAACAAAGTTATCACATTTAAAGGCAAAAGTATTCAACCCCGCTTTCATAATACATGCAGCGGCAAGATTTCTGCCGCAAGCGACATCTACGGCGTTGCAAACGAACCCTACCATCCGGCACACATAGACGCTCCCGACGAACAAAGCGCCGAAAACTGTTATCACAGCCCCAACTTCCACTGGAAGATAGAGCTGCAGAAATTTGATGTCCTGGACTTTCTGGCCTTAGCTTTTGCAGCCGGCGCAGATAAGATTTACACAGCCTGGGAACCAGAAAAAATCGACAACAACGGAAGAATTTACCAGATTGCCTTGAAAGGCCGAAGGCCCAAAAGCGTTTCAGGCACAGAGTTTTTGCAGCAACTGCAGTTTCATTTTGGCCAGAACAGCATAAAAAGCATGAAATTCAACATTGAAACTCTTACCAGAACGGTTATATTCAAGGGCATGGGCTCTGGCGATGGAGTTGGCATGTGCCTTTATGGCGCCGATGGCCTGGCTAAAAAAAATGTCAGCTACGAAGACATTCTAAAATTCTATTACCCAGGCACAGAAATCAAATAAAATCGGCAAGTAAAAGACTGTATTTGCTCTGAACCCGTTACAGGTCAACAGTCATTTCGAAAGAAAGAAAGATTGTAAGAACAGTAGCCAGAAACAAAGGCAATATACTCATCTCTAACTCCTATAAACAATTATTTTAACAGTTATCGGCACAGCTCTGAATATCATTGAGTGATCTTGATTTTTACCCGGTTAATCGTTAAACTCAAAGCCTCAGGAGAAAAGCATGACAGAATATAGAATTGTTTTCGTTACATTTCCGGATCACACAATCGCGCATGGAATCGCACGAACTATTGTCTCTGAAAAACTTTGCGCATGTGCCAATCTTATAGATGGCCTTAAATCTGTCTACACGTGGAAAGATAAACTGGAAGAGTCTTCTGAAACACTCATGATCATCAAAACACATGAATCTAAGCTGCCAGAACTGGAAAATCGCATCAGGGCCATGCATCCATACGAAGTATTTGAATTCGTCGTAATGCCCGTTATTTATGGCAATGCATCATATCTTACCTGGGTGAGCGAGTCAGTTAAATAAAGCAATGACCAGAACATTCAGCCTCGGTCAGGCTGCAAAATCAGCAGGCCAGTTCAAGATAGATTATGAGCAATTGCTGAATCCCAGGCAATATGATGCGGTCAAAGAATTTCAGGGCCCGATCTTATGCATTGCCGGGGCCGGCTCAGGAAAAACGAGAACCCTTATCTATCGCGTTGCCAGAATGATCGAGAGTGGTATCGACCCTGAAAGTATCCTGCTGCTGACTTTTACACGAAAAGCGGCACGCAACATGCTTGAGCGCGTAACCCACCTGATTGGCGATGAAGGAAAGCAGGTTGCCGGCGGAACCTATCACAGTTTTGCCAGCATGATTCTTCGAAAATACGGACACCACATAGGTATTCCTGCCAGCTTTTCAATCCTGGACGAAGCCGATTCCTCAGACATAATAAATCTTATTCGCAATGAACTTGGCTTTAATCGCAAAGAGTCACGTTTTCCACAGAAAAAAACCATCACACAAATTTTCTCAAAAGCTCAGAATCTCGAGAAACCAATCACAGAAATAGTAGACAGTTTTTTTGCCCAGTTTGCTGAGCACTCAAAAGACCTGTGCAGGCTAAACGAAGAGTTTGCCGCCTACAAGCTTAAAAATGCCCTTCTCGATTATGATGACCTCCTCAAATATCTTTATAAACTGCTTAAAGAATCAGACGAAGCAAGAAGCCGTATAACATCGAAATATCGTTATATCATGGCCGACGAATATCAAGATACAAACTCTGTCCAGGCACGTATCACGATTTTACTCGGAGGCATCTCTAACAACATCATGGTAGTCGGCGATGATGCACAAAGCATCTATTCCTTCAGAGGAGCCAGGGTTGGTAACATCATCGAGTTTCCAGGAATTTTTAAAAATTGCCGTATTATCAGACTCGAACGAAATTATCGCAGCACTGGCGCAATTCTTGACGCTGCCAATAGTCTCATGGAAAAAGCCGGCGAGGGTTTCAAAAAAAACCTTTTCACCGAGCGTGACAAGGGCGAACTGCCAGCACGTGTAAAATGCGAAGACGACCAGGAACAGGCAATGTTTGTTGCTGCCAGAATTCTTGAATTAAGAGAACAGGGTATAAAACTTGACCAGATGGCAGTATTGTTCCGTTCAAGTTTTCACGCTTATCAACTCGAACTTGAGCTGAAAAAACGCAATATTCCTTATGCAAAATGGGGCGGATTCAAGTTTCTCGAGGCAGGACACCTGAAAGACATCATCGCACACCTTCGAGTATTGCAAAATCCATATGACCAGGTATCATGGCTGCGCATACTCCTTCTGATCGATGGCGTAGGCACGCATACTGCAACAGATATTTTCAACCATCTTAAAGCTTCGCCCGAACCATTCGATCTTAACGCTATAAAAGCAAGGCCGAAAGCAACAGAAGGTCTGCAAAAGCTGTCTAAAATGCTCACATCGGCCGCCAGAATAATACAAAGCCCACCGGCAAGGCTACTCGAAATCGTTTCCGATTACTATTTTCCAATTCTCAAAGCCCGGTTTGATGATTACCCCAGACGGTTTAAAGATGTCGATCAACTGGCTTTAATAGCAGAAAAATTTGAGCGCCTGACCGATTTTCTTGCCGATCTCGCTCTTGAACCGCCACGCGACTCAGTCGATGATGTTCTGGCACCTGAAACAGACGAAAACGAAAAGCTTATTTTGTCTACAATCCACTCAGCCAAAGGTCTCGAATGGCACTCAGTATTTATAATTTCGGCACTGGACGGACGATTTCCCTCTTTCAGCTCATTTAAAACAGAAGCAGACCTCGAAGAAGAACGCCGCCTGCTCTATGTGGCCATGACACGTGCAAGCGAAAATCTCGCAATCTCATACCCCTCCCAAATATGGGACCCGGCCACCGGCAGTCTCTTTGCCCGCCCATCAAGGTTTCTCGAAGAAATAAACGGCACTCTGCTTGAAAATTGGCAAATCACACGCTAACACCCTTTCTTCACTGAATAATTATGGGATATTGAAAAACCCTCTGGAATTTGCCTTAGCTGCTTCAAGAATGCTGAAAAATGTTGCGGCAGCTGTGGCACCATCAACCGAGTCATTGAAAAGCTCTATCATCGGCTTTAAAAACACAGCAACCTTTGTTGACCAGATGCGGATAGAGTGGTAAAGTAGTGCTGTGAAATGAAGACATAACAAAGCATCAATCTGTGCACTCAATTGTGACGACCGGTTTGAGGCAAATTACAAAGGAAATTCATCACCATGAGCGATCTTCAGACAACCACAAACGGCAAAAGCCGGTCACTTTTTTTTCTAATTCTCTTTCTTTCTGGTTTTGCAGGTCTGATCAATCAGGTCGTCTGGCAAAGAGCTATCAAGGTCTATCTCGGCGGCGCCGATGCGATATGTTCGATGCTTGTCGTTCTGGTCTTCATGCTGGGCATTGGTATAGGGTCGCTACTGATGGGCAAAAAGGCCTCAACCCTTAAAAACCCGATTGGCGCACTGGCCAAGACTGAATTTGCGCTCTTTGTGGTCAACCTGATCGTTCTTGCGCTGCTGTTAATTGATCTGAGTGACAGCATATTTGCCTTTCAGCGCGCGGCAATCTCATTTGGAATTCCGATCACACTTCTGTATTCAATAACCGGCATTGCAATACTTATTCTGCCATGCCTGCTGATTGGTATGACCATGCCGATAGCTTCAGAGGGCGCTAATCGCCAGTTGCAGTTCAAGAACTCGTGGATGGTCGATCACATGTTCTTCATCAACACTCTGGGTGCCTTTGCAGGAGCCATTTTAACCGGTTTTAAACTCTTACCCATCTATGGGCAGACTGTCTGCCTTATCCTGGCAGCGTTATTCAATCTTTCGGCGGCGATTTTGCTTTCTTTTCTCAAATCTGCTCCAGTTGAATCCATTGAGCCATCAGGAGACAGCCAGCCTGCATGCCTTGAAAAACCTGGCAGATCTGACTGGTGGCAGTTTAGAGATGAGGAAATAGCCACCTTTTTTCTCGGTTTTGTTTCTCTGGCTTACGAGATGTATTTGTTCAGAGCCATTGCCCTGGTTTATAAGCCCCTGCCCTACACCTTCTCGATGATCCTGTCATTTTTTCTGCTGGCATGGGCAATTGGGGTTCTTATGGCCGGCTACCTTAAAGACAGCGTTTTGCCGGCAATCATTATAGGGTCGCTTACCATTTTTCTTTCGCCCTATGTTGTCATGTATGATCGAGTGATTGCGGTCGGCCTTGGTTTAATATTTGCCGGAATCAGTTATTACATACCCTGCATCATGTTTGGGCTTGTATTCGGGCAGCTTTTGAACAGGTTCATCAAGAACTGGGGCTCAGATGTCGGAAAATTCATGGGGCTCAACACTTTCGGTAGTTGTCTGGGGATTCTGGCCATGACTCTTGTGGGTGGCAACATTTTTCACGCCTTCAACGCCTGGATTCTTGGCACCATAATGGCTATGGTTGCAATCTGGCTTTATTTAAAAACTTTAACAATTTCGTATATCAAAAATTATTGCGGTTCGGCAGTATTACTGCTCGGCTTTATAAGCATCAGCCTTCTGGCAGTTGAAGGCCAAAGCAGCCCACATATCGACAAGGTCTACCGAACTTACTCAGACCCGGTTGGCGTAACCGAAATTGCAAATAATGGCGATCTTATCTGGGATGGCCTTTGGCACTCAAAGCTTTCAGATGGGAAAAACCACATTGGCCAGAGTAACTGGATGCATGCAGTGGTTCCGGCGTTATGCACCAACCACGAAATTGTTGATGATGTTCTGGTAATCGGCGTTGGGACAGGAATTACCATTGGGACTCTGGCCAGGTCTTCATCAATAAAAAACCTTGAAGCCTACGACATCAACAAGTCTCTCAAACTTGTCATGACTGATTTTCCCGCCCAGACCCTCAATGTTCTCACTAATCCCAGAATCAGGATGATCTGGCAGGATGCCCGTTCAGGTCTGGCTCTCAATGAAAAGAAATATCAGATAATTACGCAGCAGCCGCTTTATCTCAAACAGGCAGGCAGCAGCAATCTGCTGTCAGAAGAATATCTCAGGCTTGTTGCAAAACGTCTCGCCGATGACGGTATTTTCCTGGTCTACGCCAACTCTCAGGGAAACCGGGAGCAGCAGATGGTCGTGCGCAAGACTCTCGAAAGCGTTTTTCCGCACTGTGTGAGCTTTTTAAAGGGGTATATGTATGTGGTCTCTAAATCTCCAATAGTTTATCCCCGCGAATCGATTGAGAAAAAGCTTGCTGTTAATGATGATTTAGTGAAGGAAATAAAATCTAAATTTACCACTGAACAAATG
>SABV01000592.1 GCA_009928855.1 Erysipelotrichia bacterium
AAATTAGTACCGCGATGGCAATCACCAGAATATTTAGAGTTCGTATCGTTCCTGAATTGAGGCAGGAGTTTGAGGAAAATTTTTCTTCTGTCTCCGTTCCGGTGTTTTTCAAGCTAGTTGTCGCAAAAATCATGCAGCGTCCTTCAAATTCATTCGTGCTTTCGTCTCAGGATTCAGTGTGACCACCTCTGTGTGAGTCCAGTCTCTGATATCTTGCGCCCATCGCTCAGGATGCTTGCTTTTGGCTTGAGCGTAAACTTGCGTGCGTTTATCCAGAATTTCCTTGTCCTCGCCTCTGTGACGTTGGGCTGGTGTGACGAATTGAATGCCGCTATGCTGATGTTCTTCATTGTACCAGTGCATGAACTTATGAACCCATGCTTTTGCGTCTTCTAGGGTTGCAAAACCCTTGCGTGGCCAACTCGGTGCGTATTTCATGGTTCTGAAGAAAGATTCTACATAGGCGTTGTCATCACTAACGCGAGGACGGCTATATGAACTACTAATACCGAGCTCTTTGAGCTTGGCATTAAAAGTGTAAGACTTCATTACACTGCCATTATCTTGATGTAGCACTGGGCGTTGACCCAGGGGTAGGTGTTCACGCCAACAGGCTTGTTCTAGCAGTTTCGCGGCATGCTCGGCAGATTCACATTCATGCACTTCCCAGTGAATGCCGTATCGACTGTAAAGGTCTTCTACCATGTACAGATAAAAAAAGCGACCCTTGGTGGTGCTGGGCAGATAACTGATGTCCCACATCCAGACTTGATTAATGCCGTTGGCTATCTGTGTGGTTGGTTTGCGACTGGCTTGCGGTTTTTTGCTATGACCTCGATGATGTAATTGTTCATTGGCTTTTAAAATGCGATACATGCTCGATTCACTAGCGATGTAAACACCCTGATCCGCGAGTTTAGGCACTATCTGTGACGGCGGTAAAGACGCATATTCAGGTTGGTTGCATACATCAAGAATTGCTTGTCTCTCAGCCGGTGATAATTTGTTGTGCGGCTCAGGATGTGATGCTGTGGGTCTTTTATCTACGCGTATCTGCTCAGCACCCTTGGGCTTCCAACGTTGTAGAGTACGTTCAGATATACCGATCATCTCACATGCCTTATGACGCCTAGCACCGGCATTAACCGCTGATTCAAACATATCGATAATCTGCTTGCGCTGTTGGATACTCGTCATTGTGCCTCGTCCTCCCACAGCGCATTGAACTTTTTTTGCAGCACCAACAACGCAGCAGCTTCAGCAAGGGCTTTTTCTTTTCGTCGCAGATCTTTTTCGAGTGTTTTGATCTTTTTGTTAGCATATTTCAGCTGTTCGTGACTCCCAGACTGAGTTTCTACCTGCAACGAAAAACCGGCAATAAATTGTTCTTTCCAGTGCTTAATTTGCTCAGGATAAAGCCCTTTGTGACGACAGTATTCGCTCAGCTCTGCTGAGTTTAAGCTGGCTGTTTCCATCACGACACTTAACTTGCTTTCGCTTGACCAATCATCGCTGATATTGGGTTGATTGCCTGGCACAGGAGTTCCTTCTTTTTTGGCTTGCTTGCGCCAATTATACAAAGTTGCCTCGGTAATGCCTTCTTGTTTG
>SABV01000157.1 GCA_009928855.1 Erysipelotrichia bacterium
TGCTTAATCTGTTCGATGGCTTGAAGGGGCACGAAAGACATCATCTGCTGTTGTCGTTTGTTTTGCAGCAGGCTTCAGAGGTTGCGGCGTTAGTTCAAACCCTGAGGGAAGAGGGCAAGAAGGTTGCCGTGGCAGGCATTTCAATGGGCGGCCATGCGACATTTTCGTTATTGTGCATGAAAAACAGGCCAGATCTTCTGGCACCGTTCCTTTCTACACCAGACTTTCGCCTGCGAGAACCCGGAAAACAGCTGCCGCCAAGCCCGGCAGAGAGATGCGGGCCAGCAGACAACATTGAAGAAGTTTTCCCCGCCTCGCTTTTTATGATCGCTGCCGGGTCAGATTCTGTGGTCGCGCCAGCTGCTGTTCGTGGATTTTATGGCAAGCTTTTGCCGTATTACAAAAATTGCCCCGAAAAACTTGAATATTATGAATACCCCGCTTCAGATCACATGATGCGCCCGGCCGACTGGTTTGACGGCTGGGAAAAATTTGTTGCCAGGCTCAAACGCGAGGGATTTTAAATGCTCAGCTTCACGCCGATCGGTTATTTGAGATGTAATCGTAATTATCATCAGGAACAGCCGATGCAGGGGGTGCTCTCGGAGGCCGAAGGTTATATCGAGCTTGTTAAGGGGCATAATTACGAACAGGGCCTTAAAGATCTCGACGGTTTCGATTACATCTGGGTTCTATATGTTTTTCATCACAATTCTAACTGGAAGCCCCTGACTAACCCGCCATACTCCGACGGGAAGGGGAGAAAAGGGGTTTTTGCGACAAGATCGCCATACCGCCCGAATCCGGTTGGGTTGAGTTGCGTGAAACTGGCCAGAATTAAGGGGAATCGCATTTTTATTATGAATTCTGATATTCTAAATAACACGCCGGTTATTGATATTAAACCCTATATTCCTGAATATGACAGTTTCCCTGGGGCAGCACGCGGGTGGCTGGAAAACGTGCGCAAAGAAAGATACGCGATTGTCTACAGTGCTGAAGCTGAGGCAAAGCTCACTTTTCTGAGAGACTGCAAGATTGATCTTGTGGGGGTAATAGATGCGCAGCTTGCTCACAATCCCCATGATCAGACACGAAATAAGTTTATTGAAAGCGAAAATGGTATGATTCTGCGCTTTAAAAGCTGGCGGATTGGGTTCATTATTGATGCGGATTCTGTTGCTGTCAATGATATCTGGTCGGGATATGAGAGCTTTACGGTGCCGCTGGGTAACGATACATGCGAAGATCTTGCAGTTCACGCCAGTTTTTGCCGTAAGTTCAGCCGAAAATGCTGATTTGCTCAAGTCGCTGTCGATGAGGTATAATCAGTCGAAAATGAATTAAATCACAGGGAGGAATTTTATGGGTGCCCTTGTAACTGTTGGCATAAACGCACTGCTGTTCTACTTCTTGCCGAAGATTATTCCCGGGTTCAGAATTAAGGACGAGAAGACCGCTTTGTCCATGTCAGTTGTTTATAGTATTTTGATGTTTCTTGGTGGTCTTCTTGTTTTTCCGTTGGTCGCGATTGTAAACGTGGGGCTGGCCATTATTTCTTTTATTCCGTTTATTGGCCCATTGCTTGCCAGTTCGGGGCTGCTTGTTACTACTTTTTTGGTGACATTTGGGCTTACGGCAATTATGTTGATTATCATAGACAAAATGCTTGAGGATTTTGAGATAACTTCCCCTGCGGTAACTTATTTGGCGTCTTTCTTGTTAGCTATCGTGAGCGTCTTTTTGCGAATGGTGGTAGGTGTCTGATTTTAAACATGCGCCTGGCGTATGTGGTATAATATAGATAGACAGCTTTTGTTCAGTCAGCGCGAAGTTTTTTTTCTGATATCGAGTCGCTCCTGGAGACTGTCGCATCTTTATTCGAACCGTTAAGGAGCTTAATATGACCGGTAAAACAGGCGAACGTGTTGTTATAGGTGGTATTTATAAATGCCAGGAACACCCGGAGGCAACCAAGACCTTTGCCAAAGGAACAGTGTTTTTGCCTTGTGGTCGCGCCGGAAGTCATGGCACTACCTGGGTTCTTGTCAGAAAAACTCCCTGAAAAATCTGTTGTTGGGCTGAAACAAGAGAAGCGAGCTGTTTAAGTTCTGGTTCGCTTCTTTTTTTTATGCGCTTTTAATGCATCGTCGGCACTGACATGCTTAAAATATGAGCAGGCGATCACGGTGATTTGCTGAAATTTTGAACACTTTGTCGAGGTTACTGCTCGGTCCAAAATTACAAACGCAGACATTCGGTGACAACAACAGACAAATACAAACAAACATTCACAAAAACAGGCTATTGTTTTTGAGAATGTTGCCGATATTTAAAATATGTTGAAAAGTGGCATGATATTTGCTATAATCTCGCAACATAAAATAAACTGGAGCAACTCGTCAGAGCAAACCGTCCAGATTAAGGTACAGAGGTTTTTGTAATGTATTCCCTATACAGTTCTATGCATAGATCCTATGCGCGTTTTTTTCTTGTCCTGGTCGCTTTTCTTCTCGTGGCAATGCCATCTGCTTTTGCAATGTCAGACTCGACATCTTCTTATGACGACATTGAGATTGTGGAGATTGCTGCTAATAAAAATTTCGAAAATGCTAATCGCTATCTGATAACTTATTACAGCACCAGAGACGGTGGCAGATATCGCGTGTTCCCTTCTATGGAAGAAAGAGAACGTGACGCTGATCTTATTCTGGCGCAATTGGTCAGAAAATATCTTGACGAATGTTACCAGAATAAGGGAAAAGGCATGGATGAGCATGTTCTCGAGTCTGCCTATTTTGGTCAAATTCTGGATCTGATTGGCAAAGACTATCTTTCGCCCGCCTGGAATCCTGAAAATTTGAATGTGTTTCGCCAGTATGTACACAAGCACAGTGCAAATATTTTGTTGTTCACTCTGAATATCTACCTGGACTACAAGGCTCCTGATGGATACTACAGTGGCAACGACATTAACCCGGTTCTTCTGCATTTCAAGGATGACGGCAAGAGCGCGGACGAAGCTGTTTTTATCACTGTTAACTATACTGACAAATAATCATCAGAAGGTTTGAACGCTCCCCTTAAGGCCTGGTCGGCCTTAAGGGGAGTTTTGTTTTAGGTTTTATTGTTCTCGCAAAAGCTTTTGCCTGCGGGCTTGGGTGACGGGATTTTAGAGTAATTGTCGCTTTGGCTAATGAAATGTGATTGTTTTTGCCGCACGCTGAGCGCCGGTTTTGCAATGCGTCGGGGTGGGGCGAAATAGCGCAGAATTATTGGCAAATTTGCCTGTATTATTCGGCTGAAATAGACGTAATTCGGCTTTATCGGCGATTTCTGCGGCGGCAGAAAAAAAAGAAAAAAAATGCTTGACTGTAAAAAAGAAGTCTGATAATATACTTTCTGTTGCAACGCAAGGTCGCAGCGTCCCGGGGCGTAGCGCAGTTGGTAGCGCATCTGGTTTGGGACCAGAGGGCCGCTGGTTCGAGTCCAGTCGCCCCGATAGTTGCAAGGGTTTGCGAGAATAGCTCAGTTGGTAGAGCGCCACCTTGCCAAGGTGGATGTCGCGGGTTCAAGTCCCGTTTCTCGCTTTCTTTTTTTCTCTTGGTTGCGCCAGTAGCTCAGGTGGATAGAGCAGCAGCCTTCTAAGCTGCGGGCCAGGGGTTCGAGTCCTCTCTGGCGCGTTGAGGCTGTTACTCTTATGGTCTTCATGGACAAAGTAGCACAATGGTAGTGCCCAAGATTGTGGATCTTGTCGTTGCGGGTTCGAGTCCCGTCTTTGTCCCTCTGAGCGCTTGTAGCTCAATTGGATAGAGCAACGGACTTCGGATCCGTAGGTTGAGGGTTCGAATCCTTCCAGGCGCGTTTTAATTGTATTTGTGAATTTCGGGCCGCTAGCTCAGGGGTAGAGCATCTGACTTTTAATCAGGGGGTCGTTGGTTCAAATCCAACGCGGCTCATTTTTCGGGGTTCGTCAGAACCCGACGGAGCATTAGCTCAGTTGGTAGAGCAACTGACTCTTAATCAGTGGGTCGTCGGTTCAAATCCGCCATGCTCCATTTTTTGCTCAAACAGATTTAAAGAAGTGCAGGAAGCCCGCTTATAAAGCGGACTTTTTTTTTGCCTGTTTTAGTCAAAGTCACTAAGAATGGCAGAGCGATGATTCTTCATCACAATTGAGTAAATGATCTGGTTAGTCTCGTGCGTGGTAAAGAATTAGTTGTCTATTTCGTGAATTTCAGTATGGTTAATGATGATCCGTATGAAGTAATAGGCGAAAAATGGCGATGCAAGACCAAATGTAATAATTGAAAGTATCATCCACATTACTGTTTGCATCAGTATGGCACTGATATCAAGAGTGTTTACAAATTTATATATCTTCATTATTGCCCCTTTTGCTTTTCGTTTCGAGTGAGCTTCTTCGGGTTCGGGTGCATATCGACATGCTCGGCGTTTTTGTTTAATTTTCCCCCCTCGCAAAAGCGTCTCTATTTTTTTTCTAAAAATTGCCGAATCATAGTGGGAATCTAAAAAATTGCGTTTAAGTTACGCATGGTTTAAGATGCTCTAACGTATTTTGCAGGGGGAAAACGTGAGACAAATAAACAATATTTTCGTAATACTGCTCTCTTTGACTGCTGGCTATATTGGTGGCCAGTTAGGTCAGATAGAAAGGCCTGTAAATGCGCAAACAAAGGCCGTCGTTCATGAAGAACTGGTAACCAGACGGCTGAAAATCGTTGATGAAAAGGGCTTAACAAGAGCAGATCTGTGCGTTTTACCTGCCGGTTCATCCATTTCTCTATACGATGCAAATGAGAAGCTTAGAAGCAGCCTGGTCGTTTTTCCTAATGGCATGACCGGCCTGTCGTTATACGACACCAAGGGTAAGGTTAGAAACAGTCTTTCTGTTTTTCCCAACGGTACGCCCGGCCTGTTTTTATATGACGCAAACGAGATGATTAGAAGCAATTTAACCGTTTCGAGTGAGAATACACCCGCTATAGAGCTGCGCGGTGCCAACGGGGACATATTAAAATCATTGCCCTGAGCAATGTTTTAGCGGTTGTTACATTCTTTGCCGTAAACACCTGTTCTGGTGAATTTTTTGGGGGGTGGACCAACGGGGGGTGGTTGAGTGAGTGCTACGGTTTTTTATTTTTCAGGAACCGGCAATTCTCTGATTGCAGCGCGATCGATTGCTGATAAACTTGAATTTGCCCGTATTATACCCCTTGCCGGACTTGCAGAAACTCTGAAAACCGACATTGATGATGATGTTGTTGTTTTTGTTTTTCCTGTTTATGCGGGTGGGCCGCCTGTGCTGGTGTTGAAGGCGCTGGCTCGTCTAAAATTTGTCGGATCTCCCCTGATTTACGCAGTCGCAACCTGTGCCAGCTTTGCCGGGGCTGCTCTTGATATTTTTGCAAAAGAGCTTAAAAAGCTCACTTCCCAAAAACTTGCAGCCAGCTGGGTTTTATATATGCCGGGCAATTATCCGCCTCTTCGTGAGGCAGAATCTTCTTCGGAGATTCTTAATAAATTTTCGGTTGCCGATAACCATTTGAAGCAGATTGCTGCTGCTATTGCCCAAAAAAAACTTTGCCGATCTCAAACCCTCTTTTCTTTTGTAAATCGTCTTACAGAAATTTTCTGGCGAGGATTTGCATCGTCTGTTGCAAAATCAGACCGCAGGTTCAGGGCCTCTAATCAATGCGTCAGTTGTGGACTTTGTGCCACGGTCTGCCCGGTTGGCAATATTGTTCTGAATAAATCGGGTCGCCCAGTCTGGCAGCATCGATGTGAACAATGTATGGCATGTCTGCAATTCTGTCCGGTTGAGGCAATTCAATTCTGCTGGTGGACAAAAGGGCGTCGTCGTTACCATCATCCTCAGGTTACGCCTGAAATGATTGCAGCGCAGAAAAATCAGTCTTAACCGCCGCAGCGCTTAACTTTGTGTCCAAGCTTTTGGAGTTCGGCGATCAGACGGTCGCGATGATCACCTTGAATCTCGATAACGCCATCTTTAAGTGCACCGCCCGCACCGCATTTCTTTTTCAGATCCGCTGCTATTTTTTTTAGTTCTTCCTCGTTCCCGGGCAAGCCACTGATAAGAGTAACTCCACTGCCTTTCCGGCCTTTTGTTTCTCGTCCAACTCTTACGATGCCATCTGCCGGAGTAGCTACTGTTGAAGATTTTTTGCATCGGCATCGATCGGCAGGCTGTTCACATTGTGGGCACATGCGGCCCCATTCGCTTGAATAAACCAGCCCGCTCTGTTTATTTTTATTCACGTGCTCACGCTCCAGTCTTCGTATATGTGCCTGTTGATCAGTAGTTCACGATTAGACAAATCTATGTTAAATCACTGTGATAGTCAATACCCAGAGCTTGTATTAGTTGCCAGAAAGTATTAGTCTGATATTGTCTTATTTTTTGAATCACGGGAGACGTCATGCAGATTCGCAAAGCTTTGTTGTTGGCCGTGTCAATCATCTGTGTTTGTGGATGTTGCGCCAAAGAGGTGCCGGTTAAAAAAGAGCCTGAGGTAAAAGTTCCTTTGAGTAAGGCCGATGAGCTGAGGCAGAAGGCGAAAATTGCTGAAGCGGCCAGTCTGGTTGGTTATGACGGTAAAGCCATTCACGCAGACCTTGATAAACTCATCGATAACCAGGAGAAGGCTGCCAAACAACTTGAGGACATGAACGATATTCGTTAAGATTTGTCATTCTGGCCCGGCAATTTTGTTTTGTATTATGTGTTTTTTTATATATTGGCTTTTTGTACTTTATGAGACCAGAGGTGATTAAAATGGGGAGAACAGGAATTTTATCTGCAACGCTTGTTGCTTTATTGATCATACTTTTGCCCGTTGATTTGTTGCTTGCATCGACGCCAAAGTTTCATGTAGACGTTGGTTTGAACCATTTTTACAAAAATCGCTATCTCGAAGCATATCGTGAGTTCAAGGCTGCTCTTGATATCGACCCTCGCTACCCCGATGCCCATTTTAATCTGGGGCGCGTTTATAAGGCGCAGGGGTTTATCAAAGAAGCTTTGATAGAATTTCAGATCGCTGTGCAACTCAAGCCTGACTATCTTGCCGCCAAAAGAGAGCTTGCTGCTCTCAAGCAGAGTCTTGAATCAGACGTAAGCGCTCAGCTCAAGCTGCAGGGCAAAGAGACTTTTCAGCAGACTGAATTTGATAATTTAACCGCCGATGAAGCCGAAAAACGCGCAAGACAGCTTTTGAGCCAGGGCCGTACTGACGAGGCGCTTAAATATTTCGATCTGGCTTTGCGCGAAAGGCCCGATGATACCGCTCTTAACAAGGTAGCTGGATTTTTGTATTTCAAACAGAACCGGTATACTGATGCGTTGGCCAGATACACAAGCGCTCAGAACAGTTCACCCTCTGACCCCGAAATTCCTTATGCAATTGGTCTCATATACATGAAGACACAAGTGCCCCAAAAAGCCGAAACTTCTTTTGCTCACGCTTTAAGACTGCAGCCAGATATGATTAAAGCTGCTTTCGCTCTTGGTGAAGCTTATGAAGCCCAGGAAAGGACGGAGGACGCGGTCTTTCAGTTTAAGCGCTGCCTCGAAATAAATCCAAACCTCAAGGAAGCACAGAGCAAATTGTCATACCTGGCCGGTCGCCAGAGTTACAATTATTTCAGTCGGGGTTCGTATTTTTACCAGCGTGGTGAATATGAAAAGGCAGAACCGCTGCTTTCTCTGGCGAGAACTTATGGAAACCTGACAGAGGACCAGAATCTTCAGATTGATGAAATGCTTAATTCCAGTCGCTACTGGATAAACAAAAAGAAGGCCCAGGAAAAGGTCAACAAAGAAATAAGAGCAGTAAGCTCTCTGTCTTATATTACCAAAACATTCGATGTGTATGAAGTGAGTCGTAATTCATCGCCATATATTGGTAAGGCCGTTGAATGGAGCGGAAATATCGAATTTATTACAACCCGCAAGGGCCGTAAGGTCTTGTTTGTAAACAGTCAGCCCTCTATAAATGCCAATTCAAATATGGACTATTCATTTGAAATTGAGTTTCCGAAAGATTTGCCTGATGACCCGAGAATAGCGGCCGACGCATCTGTGTCGGTTAAAGGAAAAATTCTCAGAGTAGATAAGCTGAAAAATAATAAATCCGGCTCTTTCAGTTCACGTCGTCAGCCGGTTGTGGGCGCTTCAGAAGTCGAATTTCTGCGAACCAACTATGACCAGCCCCTGCTTTTGAGATTTTACTGATGAAGGCTTTTTTGCTTTTATATTGCGGGATTGCAACTATCTGATATGCACTGGTTTTCGAAATTACCGGAAACTGTGCGCAGGCAACCTCTGAAGTCTTTGGCAAAAGCTTCGTTTCGTTCTGCAATCTTTCTGTTGCTGCCCTTTCTTCTACTTGCTGGTTTGAATCAATATTTTTCTGAAGCCGATCTGGCTGAACGTATTCGTTTTGAATGCCGTGAA
>SABV01000593.1 GCA_009928855.1 Erysipelotrichia bacterium
TTGAAGCGCCGCCGCGTCGCAATGTGGAAGTATTATCATACTTTGCCAGATTCTGACCCAAAGAAAGAAGAAGTAAAACAGGCCGCAATGGGGCTGTATGACGGCTTGAAACAGGTAGGCGCATTGTGAGCCAAGTTTTATACCGAAACAAGAAAACAGGCGGGATTTACCATGTAATCGGCTTTGTAATCAACGCAACGAACGCGCAAGACGGGCAAAGCATGGTATTGTATGACGGCAATGGCATGATGTTTTGCCGGGAAAAGTCAGAGTTTTTTGAAAAGTTTGAGGCAGTAGATGAGCCAACAAGCAGAAGCCGTTAAACATGCGCGAAACTGGCGGGTAAAGAAAGAGTTCTTTGAGAAGTGCCTGACAGAATACCGCAACGACATGAACGGCTCAAAAGAAGATTGCATGGTGATTTTTTTTGATTCAAAAACAGGAAACTTTGCATACCGTTCAAGCGCCGAAGATGGCGGGAATCTAACGCCGATGCAGTTGGTTGGCGTGCTTGAAATCGTTAAATCAAGCGTGTTTCAAGATAGCTATGTTGCCGACTAAGGCTTAGACTTCTTATCTTCGCATGAACCACAAGCTATACCGGGCTGCAACAGGTTATACTGTTCGGCCCACATTTTTTTCTCCAGATCGTAAAAACTATTGGCGTCCTCTTTGTGTCGTTCAAGATGTATCTTTGTAAGCAATTCGGCGCGGGCCTCGGTTTGCAAAAATCGTTTGATAAACAGCGTTCTAAGCTCTGTTTCTTTGCCAATTTGCTTTTTAAGGCTATAAAACGCCCAAATGCAAAACAGGGCCGTCAGTGACATGATGATAAAAATTGATACTATCAACACCTTTTCAGGGGTTGCCATTAAAACGAATGAAGCCCAAAGGCCGCTTAGCACCTTGATTAAGTTTTCGATGGTTGCCGCATCTTTCATTGATAAACTCCTTGCTGTGTATATCTCAATCATACTTGTAACCCGAAGTTTTTGAAAGAAAAAAATATATTTTTTATTTTGCTTGACAATCAAGTCGGTGCGGTATATTATTGGGTTATACGAACGGAACAAATTAAAACGAGGTGTAGAAATGAACCAGAATCAAATCAATGAGCTTGTAAATATTGCGGCTGAAAAAATCCTTACTGAAATGCCGAGCGTAAGCGTTGATGATGTAATGAAGCTTGCAAAAATGGCTGTTATGACAGCCACTGGCATTCAAATCGTAATTGATGAGCGCGGCGGCTTAACAAGAGAAGCAATGACTATTTGTGTTAAGGAGGTCGCAAAGTATGTTTAAAATCCCGATAAATTTCAGCAATGGCAGGCCGGAGCCGATATGCCCGGCTTGCCGATCTGAAAACGCGCATGAGCTTATGAATGGTAGTTTTATGTGCCAATGCGGTAAAGTTTTTAGTTTGCCGACAAGCGAACAGATTTTTGATGCAGTTGTGGCAAGGCAAATTATAGATGATTAAAATACTTGCAATCCCGCTTTTTCTATGCTAATGTGAGTAAATTCAGAAACGAGGTGAATAATGGCAAGCAGGAGACGGCAGCGCAGGAATGGTTGCGATGGCAAACAACGTCACGAAACGCAAC
>SABV01000594.1 GCA_009928855.1 Erysipelotrichia bacterium
GAATCAATCAGGTCTTTGAAGGCAAACTCGATGTTATATTGAAGAGTATTTCCGAAAATCTCTGGAAGAAAGAAGCGTAAACAATGACCGTAACTCAGGATATCGTCGCCAAACTCTGGAACTTCTGCAACATTCTCAAGGATGATGGAGTTACGTATCATCAGTATGTTACCGAGCTTACTTACCTGTTGTTTCTCAAAATGATGAAAGAAACCGACCGCGAAAAGCTGCTTCCAGAGAAATACCGATGGGATAAGCTTATGGCCATCAATGCCGAAGATCGTCTTGAAGGCTATCGCACCATGCTGATTCAGCTTGGCAACAGCTCACACCGCCTGATTCGTGAAATATTCGCAGGTGCTTCGACTTTTATCAAGCATCCAAGGAATCTGACCACTCTCATGGAAAACATCAACCAGCTCGACTGGTTTGAAGCCAAAAAAGAGGGGCTTGGCGACTTGTATGAAGGGCTTCTCGAAAAAAATGCCAACGAAAAAAAATCAGGGGCAGGCCAGTATTTTACGCCGCGCGTGCTTATTGATGTGATGGTCAGGCTTATGCAGCCGAAATATGGTGAAATAATTCAGGACCCGGCCGCCGGAACCGCCGGTTTTCTGATTTCTGCCAGTCATTACATGCAGGCAGAAAAAGAAGTGTTTGAGCTGAGCGAAGCTGAATATGAGCGCTTCAAAAACAACACCTTTTACGGCATGGAACACGTTCAGGATGCCCACCGTTTAGGGGTAATGAACATGATTCTGCATGGTCTCGACGGTGAAAACGACAGTGCCGGGCTTTTATATGGCGATACCCTGTCGCCAACCGGCCAGAATTTGCCGCTTTCTGATGTGATTCTTACGAATCCGCCGTTTGGCAGCAAGAAGGGTGGGGGGCTGCCGACCCGCGATGACTTTACCTTCAATACCAGCAATAAGCAGCTGGCGTTTTTGCAGCATATTTACCGCCATCTGAAGCCGGGCGGCAGAGCTGCTGTCGTTTTGCCCGACAACGTGCTTTTTGAGGGCAATGTCGGCAAAAGCATCCGCCAGGATCTGATGAACAAATGCAATCTGCACACAATTCTGCGCCTGCCCACCGGCATTTTTTACGCGCAGGGTGTTAAAACCAATGTTTTGTTTTTCACCCGTGGAAAAACAGAAAAAAACAACACCAGCGAAGTCTGGGTCTATGATCTGCGCACCAACATGGCCAATTTCGGCAAAACCAACACTCTCAAGATTGCCGACTTTGCCGATTTCGAAAAATGCTTCGGCAACGACCCGCACGGCAAGGCAAAACGCACCGACCAGGGCGAAACCGGCCGCTTCAGAATGTTTTCACGCAAATACATCGCCGACCGCGACGATTCACTTGATATCAGCTGGCTCAGAGACGACTCTCAGCAAGATGCCGACTCCCTGCCCGAACCCGACATTCTGGCAAAAGAAGCCGCAGAAGAACTAGAAGCCGCCCTAGAAGATCTAAACAACATCCTCGCCGAACTCACCTCCGAGGTTGTTGTATGAAAAAAATCTTCCCTGAAAACTGGGAAAAGAAAAAACTTCGGCAGATTTGTTCGCCAAAACAATGGAAA
>SABV01000595.1 GCA_009928855.1 Erysipelotrichia bacterium
GATTGAATATACCTTACCGGACAAGCCGAAAAGTCGTCTGCAGAAATACCGGCTTACTGAAGCCGGCAGGGCAATCCTGGCCTCTATGGATTCTTGATGTTTGTCGGAACTCGGCATAATTCGCCATATTTTGCCAGAAATTCTCGTTACCGCTGATATTTATGGTAATAAGGTTTTGATTGCTCGCAGTTTCAGTTGTCTGGCTTTTTCTGATAACCTGCTCGAAATCATATCTCCGGTCAATTTGCGCAGCCATCTGGGAATAAGCGATGGTGATACTATCAAATTAGCATTGCATATGGTTTCTGTGGCGGATAAGCTGACTGATTGATCGGTGCGGCCTGAGAGCTCAGCAGTACATCTGGCGCCATTTTTGACTCTACGCCTGACCCGGGTCTGACTGAGACTTGTTTCTGGTCGGTGACTTTAACAATTATTTTGAAAATCGTTGATTTGTCAGTGCACTTTTGTCGCAGCTAGTGACTCAGCGGCTCTTTGCTGAACTCAATCAGTTTTTCATTCAGTTTTGTTAAGAGTTCTTCGCGCTGCCAGTCTGCAAAGGATTGCGCCAGCTCATGGCTGTCATCGAAATAGGCAAAACAGAACTTAGTCAGCTTGAGCAGCCTTTGCGCTTCCTCTTTCTGGCTGTCACTTAAGCAATTTGCTATTTTAGACAGATGCTGCTTTTTTGCCTTACTGGCTTTGAAATGTTTTGCCAAGTCTTGGTACTCCGCCGATTTTCTTCGCCCTGTAGAGTGGCAGAATTGCCCGGTCGTTTCTGATCAACGCGCCAGGCAATTAATCGAGTCTGTAAACAAAACTTGCGTTATCGTGCTTTTCGACCATAACAGTACGGTATTTGCCAACCCGGTCCATAATGTTTTCTGAATGCGTTGTAAAGATTAGCTGAGCATTTAGCTTGTTAAGCTCGTGGCTGTCGAACAAGCCCACCAGCGCCTCAACAATATCAGGATGCAGGCCGACGTCTATTTCATCGACAATTAACAGACCGCCGTTTTTCAGAGCATTGTAGTAATGAAATGCTTGATTAAACAGTGTTTTAATACCTCTAGACTGCAAATGATAGTGCAGGGCATGTTCTTTGCCGGCTTTTTTGTATACGAAGAGAGGCGAATAGAGGTCTTTTTCGTCAGGTGTCTTGATCTTTTTCACCTTTATCTCATGTATGCCTGTATCAGAATCCTTCAGCACTCTGGTTGCGAACTCTCTAAATTTTTCATCTTTGGCAACCAGTCTGGCAAGGTCGTTGACTTCCAAGACCAGCTCCTGATATCCGAAAATGTTTACGTTTGGGTATATTTTTTGAATCGCAAAATAGACCGCCTCAAGGGGCGCAAACTCAAACTGATGAGCGGTACTCCAACGTGGTGTTGCGTCTGGGTATTTAGAGAGTCCAGGCAAGTTTGCATTTTTTTATGTTTTTAGGGTAATTTGGTGACGTTGGCTTCGGCGGTGTTATTTTGTGTTAACATATAACATATACTAAATAATGAGGTGAATACATGCAAACACTGGTCGCAGCAAAAGATCTGGTCAAGATCTACCAGGCTGGAGAGGTCGAAGTCAAAGC
>SABV01000596.1 GCA_009928855.1 Erysipelotrichia bacterium
TGTCAGCAGTTCGTCTTCGGCTGTCAGTTATAACTCAAACGGTGAGATGCAGACTAACCCTCTCGAAACTACAAAAGTCTCGACCAGAGGCTGATATTGCAAGAATTATTGCTCTTATTCGGTCTGCTGCCACTCGCCTGCCTGTCAGCGTCGGGCTGGCAAGATTCGTTTCGCAGGTCTGAGGCGTTTCTGATCGCGTTGCACCTGATGTGAAGAGCCAGGCTGACGACGGATATGCGGTTGCCTTGAAGGTTGCCGATGCCGTGGCGGTCGATGCAGTCCTGGCTGATGCCGGTTATGCCGCCCGCGCGGGTAACGGCGATAGCGCGGTAAATAATCAATTTCGCTGACGATAATAAACCTGGTCGGCGGTCTGGGTTGGCTTCTGTAAACAAGTATGACGGGTGGTTGCGCCGGGTAAAGAGTTGGATCAAGGCGCCACGTGCTTCGCTTTTCGAGATCTTCTATTGAAATCCAACCACAAAGAGGTGCTGATGAATTTTTTCTGCCCATGTGCATTACCCGGGCAAAACCTGATGCTACTTCGAATATCCAGATCGGTTCGCCGCGTTTAATGCGGTGATCGTCGATCAAAAGATATTGTGAAGTCACCTCATGGTTGCGGGTGTTCTTTTTCATGCGGTTTTCGACCATTTCAACCCGGGCAATTGAGGCAAGGCTGCCGCCACCGGTCAGTAAAATGTCTAGCGCTTCGTTGGTCTGGGCGATCAAAAATTGTGACTTTGCTTTTTCAGCAGTGGACCCGGCACGGTTCGGTCCCCTCTCCGAATTGCCCCATGCTTCTAGATAATTTTCGAGTGCCAGAAACTTTTGCACATTCAGGTCGTGCAGTTTTCGCTGATAGGCATTATAACTGCCGTAATGAGGGGCGACTGCGGTCATCTGCCTGCCATGCAGAGTTCTGAACTTGGGGGCTTCCCGGCTGGCGACCGCGTGGTTGTTAGCGTTTATCATAGTTTCCATCTGGCTGACATAATTGTAGTCAGATGGCGAAAGCTCGATTGGAACTGAGCCAGCTGGTGTTGAAACCTCTCGGGCAACCTGTCTGTCTGGTTTCGTCGCCTCTGGCAGGGCTGTTCCGCACCATGGGCAAAAATTAGCTTTATCCGGCATGTCTTTGCCACAGCTTGAACACAATATTGCAGCCGGTGCCAGTGAACAACAAAACAGCAAAAACAAAACCAATAGCGGCTTTTTCATATTTTTTCTCCGCTTTTATTAAAATTCGCTAAACACCCCTAAAAATATGTTGATATTTATGCGAATTAACAACAACAAATGTACCCTTTTATGTGTCGGGTTTTATCTTGAACCTTTGCGATCAAGAGCGGGTCTTGCCAAAAAATATTAAACTTGTCTAAAGCCGTTACAATTAAAATTTTATGGTCTGATTTTACAGGTGAGACGCGAACCCTTATCGGCAGTGTCTTTTGTTAACAGATTAGCAGGTAACAATGGCAGCCGCCGGCAAAAAAAGTTCTGCCGGCGGCTGCTACTGCCAGATTTAATCAGCCCTTCAGAATTTTTTTCATTTTAAGAACTTCGCGGGCCATTTTACCAAAGTTTTT
>SABV01000597.1 GCA_009928855.1 Erysipelotrichia bacterium
GGGTACATCAATGTAGATGCGCAGATCAAGAAGAGGCATCAGTTCAGGAATATTGAACAGCAACAGCCCTTCTATAATCAAAATCGGGTGCGGTTCAACTTTGACCGTTTTTGAACACCGGTCTGAAATTTTAAAGTCATAGATCGGTCGCTCAATTGCGCGGCCATTACGCAACTCATTGATGTGTTGAATCAAAAGACCTGTTTCAAGAGCATCGGGATGGTCGTAATTGCGAATTGTAGGTTTATCTTTTTTCGCATAATAATACATGTCGTGTTCGAGAACGCCGATTTTCCCGGGAAACCTCTCGAGAACCGCCCTCGAAACACTACTTTTGCCGGAACCTGAAAGACCACATATTCCTATTATGTACATGACCCGTAATCTACCACAAACAGTAGTCATAGTGATAAAAAAAAGTAAAAAAAGCAAAAAAAAAGATCCGGGTTTTCCCGGACCTGAAAAATAAGGAGGCAAACAAATCCATAAACAGTTTCGACGGAAAATGCCTTTTTAATTAGCTTTGAATTCTCGACAACAGCCAACAATCGCCAACATTGGCAAACAATGGCAAACAAATATTCCCTGAAAAAAACAGCAGGATACAGCAAAAAAAAATAATTTTTTTTCACATAAAAGAAAAGCGGGAAAACAAGGCTGTTGTACCAACAGGTTGTTTTCCCGCCGTTCGAAAACAGATTTATTTGATAAGGTCTTTTAGTGTTGAAGCAATTCTGTCGTGTGAAAGCCCGAAAGATTCAAGCAACTGTTCAGGAGTACCGGAACGGGGAACGCTTGTTACGGCAACATGCTTGAATTGAGTAATGTCGCCGGCCAGATTGGTGGCAACGGCAGATCCGATACCGCCTTCTGGGGCATGCTCTTCAAATACCGCTACTTTCCCGCCAGAAGCTTTGACCAGTTTTTTGAGCTCGTCTTTCGGGAAGGGCTTGACACAATATAGATCCACAACTTGAATTCGTTCGCTGCCTGGCACGTTTTTAAGCGCCTTCAGCACTTCATGTATTATAACGCCGGCTGATACAACGGTCAGAACGGGCGATTCAGACTTTTTGATTACTTTAAGGCCGCCGATCGGAAACTTTTCGTTCTGATCATAGAGCACTTCAGAATTGGGGCGCGAAAGTCTTACATAGCCAGGTCCCTGATGTCTTGCGAGGCTTACGATACATTGGTAAGCCGAGGTTGCATCTGATGGATAAAAGACGGCGCCATTCGGAAGAGTGGCGAATGAAGCGAGGTCTTCAAGAGCCATCTGCGAGGGTCCATCTTCGCCAATTGATATGCCGGCATGGGTTCCGATAAATTTGACTTTGAGCCCTGACAGAGCAGCCATTCTCACCTGATCGAAAGCTCTTGCAAGAAAGGCGCCAAAGGTTATCGCGAAGGGAATCATACCCCTGGAAGCCAGCCCGGCTGCAACTCCGGCCATATTTTGTTCAGCAATAAAGCATTCAACGAATCTTTCCGGGTATTTTTCGCCAAATTTCTGGCTATAGGTTGAATTCTGGGTATCTCCATCTATTACCCAGATTCTTTCGTCTGCTTTTCCGAGATTTAAGAGAGC
>SABV01000007.1 GCA_009928855.1 Erysipelotrichia bacterium
TCATCTGTACCGAACAGCACAAGGCCTTCGAGGGCTATTTCCCTGATGCGGGTTCGAGCATCTTCAAAAAGCAGCTGAAATATGTTTCGGTCTTCAATGAGAGGCCTGCTTACAAGAGCTTCGGCAATAACCTGCCTGACTTCGGCATTCGATGATTTTACAAGACGGCGCACGTGCGCGTAAGCGCCCTCGTCTTTAAGGCGTGACAAAGCAATACTGGCAACCAGTGACACCCCCCAGTTAGCACTACCTGTGAGCATTTTAAGAGATGTGTGCCGTTCTGGTGACGGGTGCCTGACAAAATAATTTACCGCAGTAAAAAGCAGTTCAGGGTCACGTGTCTGGCCGATGATTTCGTTCATCAGCGATGCAACTCTTATGTCGTCATAGCTAGACAGAAGTTCTAGAAGCTTTTTGCGCACCGAAGTCGGCTGATCGGCGCTGCATGACCTGACCACTATATCGACAGCCGGCAAAAAGTTGAAGCTTTTAAGAGCGTTAAAAGCAACGTCAGAGAGAGTTCCGGCATCGTTAAGTATGAATTCAACGATATGTTTGACAGAGCCAGGGTTGCCAATTCTGCCCAGAGCCTTGACAACCTGTTCTACCACTTCGCTATCTGGCGACGACAACAGGTCTACAAGCAAATCTGCATGGTTTTTAACACGCAAAATACCGAGAGCAGCCACCGAAAGCAGCTTTTCTTCTCTGTTGGTGCTTTTGAGACCATCAATTAGATTTTGAAAGCGGCTTTTTCCGGTTTCTGGCATGGCGATCACTCCTGTTTTATTTTTCTGTGTGCGGTTCTTCGATTCGTTGTATGCTGGCACCCAGCTTACGAATACGGCCGACCAGGTCTTCATAACCCCGATCAATGTGGAAAACCTGGCTTATTTCTGTGCAACCCTGCGCCACAAGACCAGCCAATACCATTGCGGCACCGGCACGCAGGTCTGTTGCCGAAACCGGCGCGCCCTTAAGAGATTCAACACCGTGTATAACGGCTGTGCGATCGTGAATATTGATGTTTGCGCCCATTCTGGCCAGTTCGGATACGTGCATAAACCTATTTTCGAAAATGGTTTCAGTTATAGATGAAGTTCCGCTGGCAATACACATGGCCGCCATCAACTGTGCCTGCAGATCAGTTGCAAAACCAGGAAACGGCAGAGTTTTTATTTCTACAGCTTTCAAGCGCTGTTGAGCAGAAACCACCAGAGCATTCGATTCGGTAATAACGTCTGCGCCCATTTCACGAAGCTTGTTAATAAGTGCAAGCAGGTAATCAGGATCACAGTTTTCGACCCTGACAGGCCCACCGGCCATAGCACCAAGTACAGCAAACGTGCCGGCTTCAATGCGATCGGGCATAACACTGTATTCACCGCCACCCAGTCGCTCTACTCCGTCGATAATAATACTCGGATTGCCGGCACCTTCTATCTTAGCGCCAATAGTATTCAAAAACCTTGCCAGATCAACTATTTCCGGTTCCTGGGCGGCATTTTCGATAACAGTGCGACCTTCGGCAAGAGTTGCCGCCATCATCAGATTTTCGGTAGCCCCGACAGACGGAAAATCAAGCAGAATTTTGCAACCACGAAGCTTTTCTGCAACCGCCACAGCACAGCCACCTTCAATTGAAACCTGTGCTCCGAGAGCCTCAAAACCCTTAAGGTGAATATTAACCGGTCTTACGCCAATGGCGCAGCCCCCCGGCAACGGCACTCGCGCTTTTTTTAGCCTGGCAAGCAACGGCCCCATGACAAAAAAGCTTGCACGCATGGTTTTGACCAGCTCATAAGGAGCTTCATCGCTGATCTGACCTGAAGCATCAAAATCGTAAACATTAGCGCGAGCCAGGTTGACCTTCGTTCCAAGAGCCTCAAGGACTCTGGCCATGGTGTCAACATCGTTAAGCGCCGGTACATTGAGCAATCTGACCGGTTCACTGCTCAAAATAACCCCGGCCATAATCGGAAGCGCCGCATTTTTAGCGCCACTTACCTTGATACTGCCACTAAGGGGTTTTCCGCCCTCAATAAGAATTTTTGCCATGACTCACTCTATTTCAATCCTTTCGAGCGTAATCTTACCTTCTTTGAGCATTTCAATCGAAAGATCGTCCGGGTAGCTGCCCAAAAAAACAACTCGCTTTATACCTGCATTGATAAGCATTTTACCACAAGTCACGCAGGGCTGATGAGTGCAATATAAGTCGCCACCCTTGAGGGAAACACCAAATGCGGCCGCCTGCAATATAGCATTCTGCTCGGCATGCAAACCGCGGCAAAGCTCCTGGCGTTCTCCTGATGGAATATTTCGGGCTTCACGCAAACACCCGCCCGGAAGCTGAAAACAATGCGCAACACCGTTTGGTGCGCCATTATAACCGGTAGCAAGAATGCGATTTTCTCTTACAATTACAGCGCCTACCTGGCGACGCAGGCATGTAGAGCGCTGTGCAACCAGTTTAGAAATTCTAAGAAAATAGGTATCCCAGTCTGGGCGTTCAGAAATGTGATCAAATTGCGCGGGTTTATTTTGTTCCATATAAACGGTCTCCGGCATCGCCCAGGCCAGGAAGAATGTATCCCTTGTTGTTCAAACCTTTATCAAGCACACAGGTATAAATATCCACATCGGGGTGTGCATTCTGAAGGAATTCAACGCCTTCCGGGCACGAAACCACGCACAGAAACCTGATTTTTGTGGCGCCAGCCTTCTTGATTATTTCGATCGATTTTGCAACCGTGCCGCCGGTAGCCAGCATTGGGTCGAGAACAAAGACTTCCATATCGGAAATGCCTGACGGAAGTTTGCAATAATATTCAATCGGCTGCAATGTCTCATGATCTCGGTAAAGACCAATATGACCAACTTTGGCCATCGGCATAAAACTCAATAATCCATCGACCATTCCGAGACCGGCTCTTAAAACGGGTACGATTGCAAGCTTGTCCGTAGAAATAAGGTGGGCTGATGCCTGCATCAATGGCGTTTCACAGGTAGTTTCTTCAACAGGAATAGTACGGGTAGCTTCATAAGCGAGAAGCATTGACAATTCCTGTATCAGCTGCCGAAAAACCTGAACCTCAGTGTGTTTTGAACGTAAAAAAGTGATTTTGTGTTTTACCAGCGGATGATCAACAACGATCAGTCTGCCCATTTTTATTGCCGCCCTTCCTGGGTTATTTCGATTTTTACAATGCGATTGGCGTGTCGACCACCTTCAAATTCAGTTGATAAAAACTTTTCGAGAATATCGAGGGCCATAGCCTCACCAACAAGCCTTCCACCCATTACCAGAACATTGGCATCGTTATGTTTGCGTGCCAGTTCGGCTTCGAGAGAGTTGTGACATAAAGCGGCTCTGATGCCGTGATGACGGTTAGCAGCAATCGAAATACCAATACCTGAACCACAGGTCAGCAGTCCAATAGAGCCTTCTTCTGCAATCACGCCGGCTGCGACTGCATGCGCATAATCAGGGTAATCACATGAAGCCGGCGAGTGCGTTCCCACGTCTTCTACCTGATGACCAAGTTCGTGGAGTCGCTTGAGCAAAAGCTTTTTAAGCTCGAATCCGCCATGGTCAGAGCCTGCATATATCTTCATCTACAAATTCCTCCTGGCTTGCGCGATGCTCCATAATACACAGTTAGAGGTAAAACTTTCAACCGTAAAATGAACTGACGCCGAAAAGACAGGCGATATTATTATCTGGTTAATAACCATTGTCATAACGCTGGGTCATCTGATCATAGGCTGCGAGCTTCGCTTCAAGCTTGTTGTCTTCCATGCCGTATCTAAAACGACCTGTGTCGTTGGGGTAAGCCTTGAGATAAAACTCGATCCAAAATTCCTGGCGTTCGTGGTTATACTCGGCCTTTGCTTCCCAGCAATGAAGATCACGAACAAGACCAATAGTAAGGGGACTGAATTTTTCGTTGAGATGGTTGTAGTTGCCCGATGCTGAAACTGCCCACAAAGGCCTGATGGTAGCACGGTAATTAAACGAAGTATTAGTGATTCTTCCGTATTCATGGGGGTAAGTAACGCTGGTATCGAACGACCAGAGGTTTGAAGACATGCGATACCTGGCATTCATATTACCCGGCGTAAGCTTCGTAAGATCCATTTTTTCGAGCGAAACATCACCGGGCACATAATCACGTCTGATAAAAAACTCCCAGTTACGGTAAGCATCTGGGCGAGAACGGCGTGAATAATCCCAGAAAACTTGCTCAAGCCTGCTTCTGACACGATTGTAATTAAAATTGATCGGGTTGAGTGTCCATGAATTCTCGGCAAATCTCAGTCTGGTCGATAAAATATCAGTGCTGGTAAATGAGTCAAACTGAAACGGCGATTTGCCCTTAGAAGTCGAAATATTATAATTGAATTCCATATTCGTGACTTTTGAAAACTTGTGATTGGCTCTGACCATCGTAGTACCGTTTTCGCGTTCGATACCGCCAGAATAAAAGTTTTTCTGAAAATTGTATGATGGCGTCAGATCGAATCGTTCATGCACCTGAACAGTTGGCACAGTAAAATTAAACCTGAGGTCTTTTTTCTCTGTCTCTTTGGTATCGCTCAAAGTACCTTCTTCATAACGCCCATACATACCCGAGAAATTGACGCTCAAAGGCACGAACGGAGTTGTATACGCCGGCAGACTGAAATTGATTTCGGGCAATCGATTGAGTTGCTGATAACCGCTGTCAAGCGTGTATTTGTCGCCATCAAGATCGTAGAATTTGTTGGCGGTAACATTCATGGTCATAAAGCTTAAAACCGGGCGGTAATTGAGCTGCACCGTCAAATCTTCGTTTTCAGCCTGACCGGTATATTTGTCGGCGGTGTAATTAATGCTGGTGCTGATGCTCTGACCGTCTTCCATACGATAATTATGGGTCATATTCAGCTGGGTATTGGTGTGATTGCGCTTGGTTTCATTGAGGCTGTAGAGATAAATCGATCCATCTCCCTTACTGGCGCTGGTCCAGTTGCCGTTGAATCCATAACCGTTACCGCGTTTTTCAAAAAAATCAGCGTTGAATTTACCCGAAATATTTTTATTTACCATCAGATCGGTAGCAAATTTAAAGAAAATTCCGTCAATCTGAGACATGCCCTGACGGGTGGTAAAAAACTTTTGACGATCTTTGAATTCTGAATAATCACGGCCGCGATGATAAAGCGTCTTGCCTTTCCATTTTACCCGAAGGTTTTCGAGCAGCATTGAATGACCCGGGTATGTTTCGATTTTGTCGCTGTTTATACGATAATGCGGGTGATCGACATTGTCGCAGGTTGTCTGCATTACATTATGCGCAATGCTGTAACGGGGGCTTACATAAACATCTTTGGCGCTGAAATAGTTGCGGTTTTTTCTGATAGCCGCGTCACGCATCCAGCCTTCACCAGTTTTCATGTTGTAAACCATAAAATCGCCGCTGGTCTGGTCGTAACCTTTCCAGAAATCAACATTGCCCTGGGCAAAAATATCCTCGGTTTTCGTATTGGCCTGAATGTTTTCTGCACTTATTTTCATATCCTGATACGAGATGTAAGCCTTGCCCTTGGTAACTATCTGCTCTGCTTTGGTGCGATATTCGAGATAATCACCGTAAACCTCCACAGGAAACTTCTGGGTATCGATCGATGGCACATCGAAAGCATGCGCAGGCACGATTCCAGCAAAAAATACTGAAATCGCAGATATTACCAGCAGCAACCTGCAGATTTGCCGACTGTAAATGACGTTTAAGCGCAAATTTTTACCCGCATGACACAGAATCGCAGAAAGCTGAGATTCCCGCTTCTGCATCATATGTATCGACCGGTAAGCCAAAAAGCCGAAGAAAAATTGCATGGATTTTCGGCAAAAATGCCTCTGCAAACACGCAAAACCGCAGAAAATTTTCCGGCTTTTCTGTTTGGCATTGCAAATAGCGCTGTGGTATTCTGACGCAAAGCCAATTAGAGGAGAGAATATGAGCCAGAATGACAGACTCTCGCCGAAAGCCTACGAAACCGTAGACGGCAAAGAATACCCGAGCTTCATACCGCCCGGTGAAACCCCACTTGAATTTACACTTAAAGCTGTAGTTATCGGCATGATCATCGGATCAGTCTTTGGTGCCGCCAATGCTTACCTGGGCCTCAAAGTCGGTCTTACCGTTTCGGCGTCTATTCCGGCAGCAGTTATGGCTGTTGCGATTTTTCGCATATTTTTCAAACAGGGCACTATTCTCGAAACTAATATAGTGCAAACCGTTGGTTCGGCTGGTGAATCACTCGCTGCCGGCGTTATTTTTACGATTCCGGCTTTTTTTATCTGGGGCATGGAACCCTCTAAACTTGAAATAACGGTAATCGCAATCGTAGGTGGCGCTATCGGCGTTCTGTTTATGATTCCGCTGCGGCGTTACCTCATTGTTCAAGAACACGGCAAGCTGCCATACCCAGAAGGAACGGCCTGCGCCGAAGTTCTTGTGGCAGGTCAGGGTGACATATCAAAAGCTAAAACCCTCTTTCAGGGAATGGGCATCGGGGCTCTCTACCAGGCATTGATGCACAACCGCCTCTTTGGTCTCTGGAGCAAAGAACCGGCAAGTCATATTCCAGGTTTCAAGGGCGCTGAAATAGGCGCTGAAGTTACCCCTGAACTGTTGGGTGTCGGTTACATTATTGGCCCAAAAATATCGGCAATTATGCTCAGCGGAGGCATGATTGGCTGGCTGGTGCTGATACCGTTGATTTACCTGTTCGGTGAACATTGCACCTCGCCAATTTACCCGGAAATGAGCAATTTGATCAAAGATATGGCACCCGGCCAGATATGGTCTCGTTATATCCGCTATATTGGTGCCGGCGGCGTTGCTTTTGCCGGTATTTTCTCGCTGATAAAATCAATTCCGGTAATTCTTTCAAGCTTCAAAGCAGGTTTTTCACAGCTTGGCAAAAAATCTGACGAAGAAACCACAATTAGAACCGACCTCGACCTGCCCATGAGCGTAATTCTTGGTGGTTCGGCGTTTCTGGCTCTTGCAGTTACCCTTTTTCTAAACTTCTCAATCTTTCACTCGTTCGCAATGTCAGCCATTGCAGGTGTTTTGATCATTGTTTTCGGCTTCTTCTTCGTCACCGTATCTTCACGCATTGTCGGTCTGCTAGGCTCATCTTCAAACCCAATATCGGGAATGACTATCGCTACTCTGCTGCTGACCTGCGTCATATTTATTCTCGCCGGCATGGCAGGTATGCCAAATGTTAAAATCGCAGTGTTGACGGTTGGTGCTTTTGTGTGTATCGCAGCTGCCATTGCCGGTGACACCTCTCAAGACCTTAAAACAGGATTCTTGATCGGCGCTACGCCAAAATATCAGCAGATCGGTGAATTCATAGGTGTTGTCTCTTCGGGTCTGACAATGGGTTTTGTCATGTATCTGCTGAAAGATGCCATTACTACTGGCGAATTGCCGGCACCACAGGCAAATTTGATGAAACTGGTAGTTGATGGTGTAATCGGCGGAAACCTGCCTTGGAATCTAGTGTTCAGTGGCATGTTCATTGCAATGGGAATTGAACTGCTCGGCATCAATTCTCTGGCATTTGCAGTTGGTCTTTATCTGCCCCTTTCGCTTTCGACACCAATCATGGCTGGCGGTATTATCCGCTGGATTCTCGAAAAACGCACTAACGACCCTGAACTCGAAGAAAAACGCGAAACCGGCGTTCTGTATTCTTCTGGCCTTATTGCCGGCGCCGCATTGACAGGTGTATTTATAATGTTATTGATGGGTGTAGCCGAAAAAGCCCCTGGGTTACTTGAAGGAATCAACCAGCCCGGCATCCATATTGCCTCGGCGCAACTCAGTGATGTGCAAATCAATGGTCAACCCCTCAGCGGCACTTATCACAAAGTTTCACCGGCTATTTACCCAGCCACCGATGATCTTGTCGAAAAAGTTACTCTGGCCAAGCGCGAACTGCAATCGATTACTCCTGCAAATGTAGCCGCAACAGAAGCAAAAACTTCTGAAATAGCTGTTCTAAGCGAACAACTGCAGAAGGCAAAAACACGTGAATTTATCATAAAAGCTTCTGTTAATGGCACTTCTGTTGAAAAAACGATAGAACTGAGCAAATGGGAAAAAACCTATATTTCGGTAACTAACGGGCAACTAGAAACCGCAGAAGAACCAGTCGATAATAAGTCACGGGCTGTAATGGCATTTCTGGCACTCTGCGCAACTCTTGCCTACTTTGCAATGCGTAAACCCGTTAAAAACGGAAACTGACAATAAATAAAAAACGCCGGTAACGATCTATTCGTTACCGGCGTTTTTTTCGATGCTTAGAAGTAATTGACAATCACTTCTCATTGTCTAAATTTATATAAAAACAAAGTTAAGGGGAGCAAACATGAAAACCAAAACCGTTTTAAAATATTTGTGCGTAATACAGTTTTTATTACAACTTACCGGGCTTTTTGCAGCAGAACTGACAATTCCGGCCGCCACCCTGGTTCGCCTTAATCTCGAAGAAAATCTTTCGACAAGAAGCAGCAAAACAGGAGAAATGGTTAAATTTACTGTGGTTGAAACCATCAAAATCGGCTCGAAGACAATCATAAAGCAAGGGGCTGTGGCCAGAGCGCAACTTGAAAAAGTACGCCGACCCGGAAACTTTGGCCGCAACGGCAGCTTAAAACTACGCTACCTGACAGTTACTTCTGCCAGAGGCAAAGAAATACCCATAACTCTTGGCGAAAAGTCTATTAAAACAAATGAGCAAATGGGCCTGGCGGCCGGTGCCTCTCTGGGTGGTTATATGATTTTGGGGCCTATCGGGCTTATCGGCGGAACTTTTGTCAGAGGCAAACACATAGATATTCCCAAAGGAACTCAGCTTGTAGTTGAAGTCGCCCAAGATACAAAATTCTGAAAAAATCTTCGCTAAAAACTTCAACTCAAATCAATGGCTCTGCGTTTTTCCAGTTCGACATCAAGAAGTTCATCGTAGACAGGTTTGTTATGGAAAAATTCAGGTACAGCGTAAGCCATTATTGCCACAATCATTAGTGGCAGTAATAGCATGAATTCGTTTGTCATCTCTATAATCAGCACCGTGCCAGTCAGGGGGCTACGCACAATTGCCGAAAACAAACCGCACATTCCAAGAACCAGAAACACAACGAGATCAAAGTCTCCCGGTTGAACCAGATTAACCAGATTATAAAAAATACCGCCACTGATAGCGCCAAGCAAAAGTATAGGCGCAAAAATACCACCGGGAGCTCCGGTATTATAGCTTAGCAACGTCAACAGAAAACGTGCGATAAGAAATACAAAGAGTATTTTTAAAGGAAATCTTCCGGCAAAAACATGTTCGGTTAATCTATGACCTGATCCGAGCAGGTCGGGATAATAGAACCCGGTAAAACCAAACAGTACGCCCAGCAAAACGCCTAACGCCATTCTCACCGGCCCGAATACACGCAAAGATTTAATCAGCAGCCGGTTAAAGGCCAACCCAAGAAAGCCAAGAATGACACCAAACAGCAAACTCCATAAAATAAGCTTCAGATCTGGGTAAGCCAGCAGCTTCAGCTTATAAATGGGGCTCTGACCGAGTAACAGTCGGCAGACAATATTTGCCGATATAGTTGCCGCAAAAGCAACTACTAGACTGAAACGATCGAGTTTCTGCTGAAGTTCTTCAAGAATAAACAATAAACCGGCAAGCGGAGCATTAAAAGCCGAAGCAAGCCCTGCACCTGCACCGGCACACAGCAACAAATTTCTTTCATGTGTATTTGACTTGAAAAAATCAGAGCATATCGAACCAACGGCAGCGCCCATCTGCACTGTCGGGCCTTCGCGTCCCAGAGCCAGGCCAGACCCGATTCCGATAATGCCTCCAAAAAATTTAACCAGAATTACCGGCACAGCACGAAATTCAAAACCCTCCCGTAAAACTCCTTTTAAGTGTGGAATACCACTACCAGAAGCTTCAGGAGCCCATCTTTTAAGACAAATAAGAATTATTGCCATACAAATAGCAAAAATCAACGAAGGAGCCAAAGCATAAGAATTTCGCAGCAAAGACAGGAGCAATGCCCTTATTTCTTCGGCTTTTTCAAGGCCTAGACGAAACATAACGGCTATCAGCCCAGATAAGCAGCCAAGCAATATTGATTTTGCGGCTAAATTGCGGCGTTTCATAAAGCAATAAGTTTGTTGAATTTCCATGCAAAGAATAATACTCCCACATAAAAAAATTGCAAGACAAAACAGGGCATATATGATCTTAAACGGCTACTGATCAGTAATAAAAAAGTTTTTCGTCTTGTAGTTAAATAGACGATTGAGAGGTTATTACTCCATGAAGGGCTTCCATGGCCGGTTTAACACGATCTTTTTCAATGGCAAAACTCAGTCTTATATGGTCGTGTTGTTCAACAACAGGAACAATATCGCCTAATGCGCGCGAAAAGACGGCAGCAAGCTGTTCGTTTTTTTCGAGACCACAACCAACAAGAGTTATGGTGGTAAGGTTGGCAAAACAGTCTACCTCTTCAGCGCCAAGTCTGGCGGCATGTTCCCAGCAAAATGGAATCGCTGTAAAAGAATCGATGCGTCTGAAGCCAAGGCGAAAACTTCCCTGTAATTCATTATAAGGCTTGAACTGCATCATCACAGGTTTAAATGATAAGTTCGACAAATCCGAGATCATTGCAGTATCGGGGCGATCAATACCATGAATACGCGCATAAACAAGCTTGTTATCGCAGGTAATGCTTTTAACCGGAATCTGGTTATCGCCATCAGGACCGACAATACTGCCTTCAGCAGCAGAAAAACTCGAACGAACATGAATTCTTATTTCGCTGTCCCGGGCGCTGGAAATAGCCCTCGGATGAAGAATACCATTGCCAAAGTGTGCTAACGCAAGCATTTCGTCATAATTCAGATGCCAGACTTTTCGGGCATCTGAAATAATCCTTGGATCAGCCGTGTAAATACCGTCTTCATCAGTATATTTTTCGCAGACCTTTTGACCGAGTTCACGCGTCAGAACTACAGCTGTCAGATCTGAGCCGCCACGACCGAGTGTAGTCAAGTCTCCGCTGTCAGTAATCCCCTGAAAACCTGCAACAACAGCCACGCTACCAGGTTCAAGAAACTTTGCAAGTTGATTAGACCGGCCAATTTGCACAATGTTATAGTCTTCACCCTGCATTTCAGAAAGCAAATGCAGATTAAAGGCATTATAAGAACGGGCTCTGATACCAAGTTCACATAATGCTGCCGCAGCAAGAGAAGCACTGACCATTTCGCCGGTAGCCATTATATGGTCGAGTTCACGGCGCTCAGGCACAGGTGTTACCTTGTTCATCAAAGCAATCAGATCGTCAGTTGTGTCGCCCATGGCTGAAACAACAACTACTATTCTGTGACCACGCACCGCCTTTTCTGCAATACGTTCGGCAACTTTTCTGATGCGCTCAACAGAGCCCATTGATGAGCCGCCAAATTTTTGAATAAGAACATCGCCATTGGCAAACATTATGTCATGCCTGCCTGATAAAGCGGAACAAGGCCTTTAAGCCAGCCAATTTAACATGTTTGCTGACCATTGCCAGGTTTTTTTCGAGATTATCACGAGTAGTTTTGCCTGTTACTAAAACAACAGTCTGACCCGCGCTATTAGAAGTTTCACGTGAAACTCCCGCAACAGGTTGATAAATTTTTTCGATTTCAATGTTACTTCGGTTAAACAGCTCCAGCAAACGTGCAAGAGTGTCTGTTATATTGACAATATTGAATCTAAGATAAAAACTGTCTGAAAAACTTTCTACTTTTTCATGAAGCTGAATATTTTCGGAAAAGTCCCTGGATGTATCAAAAAGGTCCGAAAGAATGCCGCTTATTTGCATTTCGGGCGATGTACCCGGACATGAGTAGACTTGCGAAGAACCATCGAGAGTTTTCACATAAATCATTTCAGAACCACCACGAGCCTGAGCCAGCAAATATTTTTCGGGAATCATGCATGGTTCGACTATAGCTTGTAAGACATCTGATCGATATTGTGCCATGCCAAGCAGCCTTATTGAAAATCCCAGTTCTGTGGCTATTCTGACATCTTCAATGGCAAGATTGTTTATACCAAAGGCTTTGATTGACTCTGGCCTGATTATGCGGCCAAAAATATGTGCAATCTGTAATATAAGACGATTGCGAGTCACCATTCCGTGCAGATTTAAACTCGGATTTCCGCCAACAAGTTTTTCCCATTGTGCTTCATGAATGGCCTGTTCAAGATTTTTGCTTTCTTTTTCCATTTTGCTGAGAATAAAACCAACAACCGAATCATTTAGAACAATGAATTTTTCAGGGCGGGAAACAACATACTTAGAACAGATAATATGCTGAAATGGAAAAGTACTGCCTATGGCTGCACTAAAAAACGTTTGCCTGAATTTTCCCTCTAAGAGCCTGTTTATAGCCAGCTCAGCATCTGTAGTAATAAGATTTTCAGGTAATCGCCTGATGTTGTTGGTGCCAGCAAAATGAATGCCTGTTTGAACAGCCGAAAAAAAGTCTTCAAGATCAAGTGTAACCCATGGGCTCTCGGCGTTTTCACGACCCAGAACAGGAAACCTCAGCATTTCTTCACGGCCAAGTTCTGTCAGAATTTCCTGTAACCTGTTTTTCCAATCTGGAAGGTTGATAAACCCGGCACTCTTCATGTTCAGCTGTGAACCCCTTCACCCGTGGTATTTTCAACGGCTTCCATGAATGCCTCAGAAAGGGTCGGGTGCGGGTGAATCATTTCGGCAAAATCATGGCTGCTAATCGCAAATTGCGTCATCATGGTGGCCTCATTGATGATATTGCTGGCTTCAGGGCCCCATATAACCGTGCCAAGAAGGTTTCCCTCGAGTGAAAACAATGTCTTGATCTGGCCATCACCTTCACCGATAGTGAGAGCTTTACCGTTTGCAGAAAAAAGACTTCGGCCAGTTTTAAATTCTATGCCTTTTTCTTTGAGGGCATCTTCATTTTGCCCAACCCAGGCTATTTCAGGGTGTGTATAAACACATGACGGAACAAGTGAATAATCGGCCTCAATCTTCTTGCCGGCCCATTGTGAAGCTAGAATCATAGCATCATAAGATGCTTTATGAGCAAGCATCGGCCCTTTAATAGCATCGCCGATCGCATAAACCCCAGGTTCGCTCGTCTGAAATTCAGCATTTGTTTTAATCAAACCACGTTCAATTTCGAGCTGAACGTCTGTTTCATGCATAAAACTCATATTTACACGTCGGCCAACAGCTATAAGAACCTTGTCAAATTCTCGTTCGACTCCTTCAATAATAGCTAAGGCCCTGCCATTTTTTTCGTGCAGCGAGTCAACTTTTTTGCCGGTCATGATTTCCATGCCAGACTTTTTAAACACGGGTAACAGACGTTTTGCCGTTGCATTATCAAGCCCCGGTAAAATCTGCGGCATCATTTCTACAATACAAACCTTGCAGCCAAATTCGGCAAATACCTGCCCCAGTTCAAGACCTATAACTCCGCCACCCACAACCAGAAGACTTTCTGGAATTTCTGAAGCATTTAAAGCTTCGTTACTGCTCCAGAATATTTTTCTGTCTGTAGGAAAAACCGGTGGTATAGAAGGATTAGAGCCAACTGCCAGGCAAATACGCTTGCCCTGTAAAGTTTCATCATAACCTGAAACTTTTACAACACGGTCTTTATAAAGCTTTCCGATTCCATTGAATATGGTAACCCCGCTTTTTTCAAGCATTTTTACAATACCAAGACGCAACTGACCGGTTATTCTGTTTTTTCTTTCGAGAACTTTTGACCAGTCAAAACAGGCGTTAGTACAGCTTAAACCAAATTCGGCAGCATTTTTTAGCAAATGAAAATTTCGGGCAGAAGCCAATAAAGCCTTAGTTGGTATACAACCCCAGTTCAGGCATGTTCCGCCGAATTCGTTTTCATTGTTTACAATTGCGACCTTCTGGCCTGTGCGTGCTATTCTGGCTGCGAGAGGGTATCCACCCGGGCCGCCACCAATTATGATCAGATCAAAAGTTTGCATGTTTATTCCTCGATGTATATGAGCGTTGTGCCTTTTTCAACAGACTGACCGTTTTCAATGAGAATTTTTATAATCTTGCCGGCTTTATCTGACTTGATTTCATTCATCATTTTCATCGCCTCTACAATACACATTGTCTGCCCTGGCTTTACAACATCACCTTCTTTAACAAAAGGCTGTGAATCAGGAGATGGTGAGCGATAAAAGGTGCCGGTCATTGGTGAAACAAGGGTTTTGTAATTATTTTTTGTTTCAGAAGCAGTGTTTTTTTCACTTTGAACAACGGGAGCAGCTTTAGAAAGGGGTTTGACAGATTCAGTTACAGGCATTGCCATGCTGGCAACAGGAGCATGAACGGTATGAATATGCACTGGAGAATGCTTTTTAAGGCTGAGTTTGAGTTCAGAAGTTTCGAGTTCGATCTCAGCCAGCTTGTTTTCGCCCATGAACTTGATTATATCAACGACCTGGTCGATCATCTGGTTTTCAGAAGTTTGCAGATTCTTTGCTTTTGCCATGGTTTTTCCTTACAATAAAGTGAGCCCGAGTATACCAGATTGCAAAATTAAGGGTCAATAATGTATTTGCTTGTTTGCTGAAGTTTATTTTTGCACATTGCCTATCTTTTATGTGTACATAATTAAATATAAAAATCAGTCGTCGTATTATTAGAACCTGTGGAAAATGTGGAAAACCATGGGTACAACTTTAATCATGCGGTTTGAGTCTGGTGGAAAAGGTTGTTGATAATATGTCAAAGTTTTTCACTGTTTATTAACATCTTTCATTGTTTGACGTTATTCACAGTTTATCCACTGGATATCCACATGGTTTTCCAGATCGTTATCAGAACTTTGATGTTAAAAGTCCTTGCAGGTAAGGCTTTTGTCTGGTATGATTCAACAATCTCAACGAACTCAAAAACAACCAGTTTTCGCTATTTATGTTTTTCTGTTTGTTGTACACAGAAGTTGCGAGGTCGCTGTACATGATGTCATCTATTGATTCGCTCTGGAATAAAATAACCTCAGGAATACAGGCTAGCGAAGGAAGCAAAGCTGGCTCGAAAATTTTCCTAAATTCCATAAAACCGACCGCAATTGAAGGCGATCAGTTTGTAATGGAAGCCGTTAATGATTTTTGTCGCGACTTCGTTGAAAAACGCTATGCAGATGTAATTTTGCGTATTTTGAGTAGTGAAAAACCTGCTATGAAATACCGTCTTATTACCAAAACAGGCAGAACCATTATTGAAAAACCGGTTCAACCTGTTTTGCCAACAATAGCTAAGACGGATGATGAGCCTGTAAAGGCTGTTAAATTGCCCTCTACAGCTAAATATGATGGTATGTTTAACAGCAAATACTCATTTGATTCATTTGTCGTCGGTAAAAGCAACCAGTTTGCTTATGCCGTCTGTCAATCTGTCACCCGCAACCCCGGTAATTTGCATAACCCTGTATTCATATACGGGGGCGTAGGTCTTGGCAAAACCCATTTGATGCAGGCTATTGGTCAGGATCTCATCAAAAACAATCCAAAAGCCCGCATTGCATACTTGTCTTCAGAGGCTTTTACAAACGAATTCATTGATTCTCTCAAAGATAAAAAAGCCGAAGCTTTTAGATCTAAATACCGAAAAATAGATTTGCTTCTTATAGATGACGTACAGTTTTTTGCTGGTAAAGAACAAACACAGGAAGAATTTTTTCATACGTTTAATGAACTGTTTCAGCAAAAAAAACAAATCGTTCTCACCTCAGATTCACCCCCCGAAAAAATCCAGCGTCTTGAAGAGCGTCTGGCATCTAGATTTGCCATGGGTGTGGTTGTAGACATTCAGCCACCAGACCTGGAAATGCGTGCCGCTATTCTCAAAAAATGCGCTAGTCAGTCGATGGTTGAGGTGTCTGACGAGGTAATTATGTATCTGGCTCAAGGAGTCACTTCTAATATTCGCGCACTTGAGGGCGCTTTTAACAGCGTGCTTGCTTTTGCGGGTATTGTTGGCAAACCAGTCAGCAAAGACCTTATCGACCAGGTTTTAAAAGATCTGCTGCGCGAAAACTCCGGGGGCAAGATAAGCATTCCATGGATTCAGAAACGTGTTGCTGAATTTTATGATATTTCTGAAGATGAAATTACAGGAAAACGACGCTCACAAAATCTTGTGCTGCCGCGTCAAATTGCCATGCGGCTTTGCCAGGTCTATACCGATGCTTCTTTAAATCAGATCGGAGAAAAATTTGGCGGCCGTGATCATACAACCGTTATGCATGCCTGCGATAAAATTAATCGCAGACTTAAACAAGAAAAAGCTTTTGCCGAAGAATTTGAGCGTTTAAAACGTTTCGTGGATCCCGATAAGCAATAAGCCTTTATAACAACACAGAGGATGCTTTTAATGCGTTCTCTGTGTTTATTTTAGCCAAATCGGCATCTTGAAAAAAAGTTCATTTTAGAGTAGTATGGTTAACCCTCTCTATATAGAGACCAGGGTAATTGATTCACAAGAGAAGACGATGGAATATCGAAAGCAACCAGCACGCAACAGAACCGGCGAAATAAAGCCTGTTGGTTTTACCCTGGTAAAAGCATTATCTGGATTACGCGAAACCAATTGTCGGGCATCAGAAGAAAAGCAGAGATATTTTCTGACCGCTCGCGAAATGCTGGTTCTTGGTAAACTCATCAATTCATGGAAAAACGTGGTTGGTTTGCAACTGGCTCATAAAACCTGCCCAACCAGGCTTATAAATGGCAGATTGTATCTAGCTGTAGCAGATAGCCAATGGATGCAGACTCTGGTATTTCTCAAACCGAAAATAATCGAGAAGCTTAAAGAAATTTTTCCAGACATAAAAATAACGGATATTCTCGGTAAACCTGGTGCAATACCGCCAGAAGTTGAAAAAATAGTGAAAAATGCCGAGTGGCCTGACTGGCATTGCGAAGACCATATCGAAATGCCGGGTATCAAAGATGAATCATTGTTAGAACAGCTTGATATCTGCAGAAAAAAACTGAATGCGCGTCTTAAAGGCCTCGAATCAAGAGGTTATAAATTATGTTTGCTTTGCAAAGCTTCAGTCACCCAATCTGAAGAGGGTGTGTGCGCTGTGTGTCAATATAACAGCCGCGAAGAAGAGCGAATTCAGGTAGAAACAATTATTGCCGATATGCCATGGCTGACTCATGAAGAGCTTCTCGGGTTCGACCCGAATTTTACGCTGGTTGAATATGAGGCTATCAGGGCCAGGTTGCTTGATGATTGTCTTCGTATGATAGACGATCTGGCGGCCGATATAGCTGTTTTTTTTGACGAGAATAATTTTAAATGTATGAAAAAGGAAATGATCAGGGCAATGATGCTGTTTACAGGTTCTATGCCTGATCAGGTAGATTTGTATAGTCTTTCTGCAGACGAATTTCCTGATCGTAACTGGCTTGAATATCTCGCAATTACTCCAGGAGAAAAAGAATGTTGATTCATATAGGCCAGAATGAATTTGTGGATTTTAAGAAGTGCGAGATGATAATCAATTTGCTTACCGTTGATGAAGAGACTCGTAAACGCGTAATACAGTTATTACCTGAGATTGAACACGAATACAGAGCTGCCATAAGAACAACCGATGGAAAATGGCTTGGCTCGACTCTTTCACCGGAGGCTCTTGCACAACGCGGAATTTGTCATCCATTTCAGCATACATGTTATCTAAAACCTGAATGGAAAATGACTTCCCAGTATCGTTATTGAGGTTTTTAACCTAAGGAGTGACGCAATGACTGAACAAGAAAATCCTGTTGTAATGCAACAGGAACCCCCAGAAAATTTTGAAACCCCCGCAATCCATGAAACTGCTGATAACAACTCTGAATATTCAGCACGCAATATCAGAGTTCTTGAGGGTCTTGAAGCCGTTAGAAAAAGACCTGGCATGTATATTGGTGGCACTGGGCTGGATGGCTTGCATCACCTTGTCTGGGAAATCGTTGATAACAGTATCGACGAAGCACTTGCCGGCCATGCCAGCACTATTCATGTGAATATGCATGAAGATGGTTCTTTATCTGTACTTGATGATGGCCGTGGTATTCCGGTCGATATGCATGAACAAACAGGAAAATCGGCTCTGGAAGTAATTTTAACCGTTTTACACTCCGGTGGTAAATTTGACAAAAAGAGCTATAAGTATAGCGGTGGTCTGCACGGCGTAGGTATTTCTGTTGTTAACGCCCTTTCTGAATGGCTTGAAGTAACTGTTTGGCGCGATGGTGGTGTTTTTCAGCAGTCTTTTAAACGTGGTGCTGCATTTGGCGCTATGACTACCAGCGAAGGTGCCAATCGTACAGGCACCAAGATACGTTTTAAGCCAGATGCAGAGATATTTGAAAGCACCGAATTCAGTTTTGAAATTCTGTCAAAACGACTTAGAGAACTCGCTTTTCTTAACCGTGGAGTTAAAATTGTTCTGCGGCAAAAAGCTACACAGAAGTGCCATCTGTTTGAATATGTTGGTGGTATTGCCAGTTTTATCGATTTTCTCAATGAAACCAAAAACCCACTGTTCAAAGAAGTAGTTTCTTTTTCAAGAGAAAAAGACGGCGTAGAAGTTGATGTGGCGATGTCTTACAACGACGGTTATGCTGAACAATTTTATGCTTTTGTAAACAATATCAGCACGATCGATGGTGGTACTCACGTTGTTGGCTTTAGAAGCGCTCTTACAAAGGTTTTTAACCGATATTTAAAAGAAAACCCTGATTTGCTTGGCAAAGAAAAAGGCAAGCAGAATGAGATCAAACTGACAACTGAAGATACTCGCGAAGGTTTGATTGGTGTACTTTCCATTCGCGTTCCCGAACCACAATTTGAAGGCCAGACCAAGGGCAAACTCGGAAATCCGGAAGTCAGAGCCATTGTGGATCAGCTTGTTAGCGATGTTCTTTACGATTATTTTGAACAAAATCCCAATATGGCCCGCCCGGTCATGGATAAAATTCTGACTTCGATGAAAGCGAGACTGGCAGCACAGAAAGCCCGTGAACTGACCAGACGCAAAACTGCACTCGAGGGTGGCTCGCTTCCCGGAAAACTTGCTGACTGTTCTGAACGCGACCCTGCTAAATGTGAACTCTTTATTGTTGAAGGGAACTCCGCAGGTGGTTCTGCAAAACAAGGTCGTGACCGACGAATTCAAGCTATTCTTCCTTTGCGCGGCAAAATTCTTAATGTCGAAAAAACCCGTCTAGAAAGAGTTATTGGCAGCGAAACCATTCAGGATCTGATCAACGCAATCGGCACCAATGTCGGTGCAGAAGATTTTGATATAACTAAAACCCGCTATCATAAACTGGTTATCATGACAGATGCCGACGTCGATGGCGCTCACATCAGAACATTGCTGCTTACATTCTTTTTCAGATACATGCCTGAATTGATTCAAAAAGGGTATCTGTATGTTGCGCAGCCGCCATTGTATAAGCTGAAAAAGGGCAAAGTCGAAAAATACGCTTTCAGCGATGAAGAAAAAGACAAGATGATCGAAGAAGAATTTGGCGGAATGGACAAGGTAACCATGCAGCGCTACAAAGGTCTTGGTGAAATGAATCCTGAACAGCTCTGGGAAACCACCATGAACCCGGAAACCAGAATTTTAAAGAAGGTCAGGGCAGACGACGAAACTGAAGCCGACCGGATTTTCTCGGTACTGATGGGAGACAAGGTCGAACCGCGTCGCAATTTTATCACTCAGTATGCTAAACAGGTCAAAAACCTGGATATTTAATTAAGGGGCTGACTTAGAATGGATAACATCAACGAAAATATTCCTGTCGAGGAAAATGGTGGGGTAAATGTACCCCCTCCGCCTCCACCGCCTCCGACAGGCATCAGAAATATCAATATCGAAGACGATATGAAGGCTTCGTATATCGATTACGCTATGAGCGTTATCGTAGGAAGAGCCCTGCCGGACGTAAGAGATGGTCTGAAACCTGTTCATCGACGTGTGCTGTATGCCATGTTCGATCAGAACATAACCAGTAAGAGACCATTTGTTAAGTCTGCCCGTACCGTCGGGGAAGTTTTGGGTAAATATCACCCTCATGGTGATTCGGCTGTTTATGATACTTTGGTACGCATGGCTCAAGATTTCAGCTTGCGTTACCCGCTGATCAACGGTCATGGTAACTTTGGTTCAATCGATGGTGACGAGGCAGCGGCAATGCGTTACACAGAAGCGCGTCTTGAAGCCCTTGCCGAAGAATTGCTGAAAGACATAGAAATGGAAACCGTCGAATGGATGCCAAACTTCGATGGTTCTCTCAATGAACCGATTGTTCTGCCCAGCAAATTTCCGAATTTGCTAGTCAACGGCTCATCAGGTATTGCCGTTGGTATGGCCACCAATATGCCTTCTCATAACCTCAGAGAGGTTATAGACGGTTTGATACAGCTGATTGCCAACCCTGAGATCACTATTGACGAATTGATCAGTTATATTCCCGGCCCGGATTTTCCGACCGGCGGTATAATAATGGGCACTGATGGTATTGAATCAGCTTTTAGAACCGGTCGCGGCAGCATTATGGTGCGTTCAGTCGTTGAAATAGAAGAGTTTAACAAGGGTCGGGACCGTATAGTTGTTAAAGAATTGCCTTATCAGGTTAACAAAGCCCGCCTGGTCAAGTCTATTGCTGACTTGATCAAGGATAAAAAGATTGATGGCATTACTGATCTGCGTGATGAATCAAGCCGCGAAGGCATGCGTGTTTGTATTGAGCTTCGCAAGGGTGTTAATACTGATGTTATTTTGAACCAACTCTACAAACACACGCAAATGCAGTCTAGCTTTGGCGTAATAAATCTGGTTCTTGTAGACAACCGACCGCTGGTTCTTAATCTCAAGCAGATGATGGAGTATTACATCAATCACTGCCGCGAAGTCATCAGACGCAGAACCGTATTTCAGTTACGAAAAGCAGAAGAAAAAGCGCACATACTCGAAGGTTTAAGCATCGCTCTCGATAATCTTGATGCAGTAATAGCTCTTATTAAAGGTGCTAATGATCCTGTTGAGGCTAAACAGGGTCTTATGGACACCTTCATGCTTTCTGAAAGACAGTCTCAGGCTATTCTTGAGATGCGTTTGCAGCGCCTGACAGGCTTAGAACGCGACAAGATCATCGCTGAATACCACGAAACTCTGGCTTTGATCCAGAAACTCAAAGGCATTCTCGAATCAGATGAAAAAGTCAGAGAAATCATCAAAGAAGAACTTCTTGATATCAAAGAAAGATTTGGCGATGCCAGACGCACTCAGATCACCAGGTCATCGGCAGAAAAGCTTGATATCGAAGATCTTATGCAGGAAGAAGACATAATTATAACGCTTACCAAAAACGGTTATGTTAAACGTATGTCTCCAAGTGTGTTCCGACAGATCAGTCGCGGCAGCAAAGGCAGTAATGTCATGGGCGTCAAAGACGAAGATGTCGTTGAACATATGTTTCTGGCAACCACTCACTCTTATCTGCTCGTCTTTACATCTATCGGTAAAGTTCACTGGATAAAAGGCTATCAGATACCCGAAGGCGGTCGACAGGCCGGCGGTCGTGCCATAGTTAACCTGTTGCAGTTTGAAGAAAACGAAACCTTGACAGCGATCATGCCAATCAAAAAATTTGATGATGAGCGCCGTGTATTCATGGTTACCAGATGTGGTGTGTCTAAGATGGTAATGCTTTCGGCCTTCTCCAGACCTCTGGCACGTGGCATTATTGCTCTCAGACTTGATGATGGTGACGAACTTATAGCCGTCAAGCCTATTCATGGTGGAGAACAGGTTGTAATTGCTACGCGCAATGGTTATGCCATAAGATTTCCCGAAAGTGAAGTTCGGGTAATGGGTCGTGCGGCACGTGGAGTCAAGGCTATTTCCTTCAGAGATCCTTCTGATGAAGTAATTGGCATGGAAGTTTTCAGTCAGCAGACTGAAGATTCCGGCGAATTCCACGTGGCAGTGGTTTCATCTGAAAATAGCAATCTGACGCTTGCAGCAGAAGCCGAAATTATACCTGAAGAAGCTGATGATGTGTCTGCAGAAGAGATTATTGAAGAAGAAATCGTCGAAGAGATTGTAGACGACGAAAATGCGCCTGTCGAAGACACAGGAAAATACAAAGGCAAACTGCTGACAGTTTCAGCTTTTGGTTTTGGTAAAAAGACCGACATCAATAATTATCGCGTTACTCACCGTGGCGGCAAGGGTGTAATCAATCTCAAGATAATGGAAAAAACCGGCGAAGTTCTTGCAATCAAGCGAATGTTTGAAGGCGATGAGCTTATGGTTGTAACCACTAACGGCAAGGTTGTACGTCTTAACGCCGATTCAATACGAAATACCGGTCGAGCTGCTTCAGGTGTAAAGCTAATTACGCTTGACGCTGACGATCGCCTGATTTCAGTTGTCAGAATTCCTTCAACCGAAGAACTGGCAGATTAACGACAATATTCCGGGCAGGCTCAGCCTGCCCGGATTCGCATTTCTAATATTGAGTTTGTGGCAGAGGTGCCTGTTTGTATGAACGAAGAAAAAGTGCCGGTAAAACGCAAACGCGTGCGTTTTTCTACTGAAATCATGTTTATTTTGTCGGTAGTTTTCTGTGTGGCTCTGTCAATTACCTATCTTGTTCGCTATAACAATATTCGCACTCTTATGCAACGCGAAACTGAGCTGCGTCAGCGTGTTGAATCACTTGAACGCGAAAATCGTCATCTCAAACAGAATCTCGAGATGCTTTCGACTCCCGAAGGAATAGAACGCCTGGCTCGTGAACGCCTTGGCCTGGTTAAACCTGAAGAACTGGTTATTTACACAATTAATGAAAAAAATGAGCCGGTTCAGCCACCTGTAGCAAGCCAGACACCAGCCGCCAACGAATAATTTCTGCTTCAGAAACAGAGATTCTTATCTCATTTTTCGGTAAAAACTCTTGATTTTATTTTGTACATGTGCTATTTTTATATCGCACTGGAGGAATGGCCGAGTGGTCTAAGGCGGCGGTCTTGAAAACCGCAGGGTGAAAGCTCCGTGGGTTCGAATCCTACTTCCTCCGTTTGCTCGTCTGGAGAGATGGGTGAGTGGCTTAAACCAACAGTTTGCTAAACTGTCGTACTGGGTAACTGGTACCGGGGGTTCAAATCCCCCTCTCTCCGAAGTGAATGCGCCCGTAGCTCAGTTTGGATAGAGCACCAGATTGCGGATCTGGGGGTCAGAGGTTCGAGTCCTCTCGGGCGCGATTGCTTTTTCTGGGCATTTTTGTTTTACAAAAAAACCCAAGAAAACCAGGAAAGGTGGCTGAGTTGGTCTAAGGCACACGCCTGGAAAGCGTGAGTGGGGGCAACTCCACCGCGGGTTCGAATCCCGCCCTTTCCGTTGTCGTGCTAGATGGAGGGCTCGGGGTCCTCTATACACCGCAAATCCCCGCCAGGCGGATCGAATTCCTGCCAGAGGGCACTGTTGGTGGTAACGGCCAGTTCTAGAAGCATCGAAGGATGGGTTCCACACGGCGAAAGTCCGTGAACTCCGCCAGAACCGGAAGGTAGCAACGGTAAACGATAACTTTCGGGTGATGTGGCAGCGCCTGTCCGGAGCCTATAGTTCAGGATACGTGCCATTGATCTGTGTTCGAGGGCAGGTGCACGACTTTCCAATACCCAGCAATGGGTCTTTTTTTTTATGGCTTGATCTGCTATTCTGGCATGCATGTTTCATGCGTATTACAATGGAGAAATTACATGACCGCTCCCGCACGTCAGAACCTTTATCGAAAATACCGGCCACAGAGATTTGCTGAACTATCTGGCCAGGAACACATCTCTCGCACCATACAATCAGCTGTTTCTTCAGACCGTATTTCGCATGCTTACATGTTTTCTGGGCCTCGTGGTACCGGCAAAACTTCGGCTGCCCGTCTGCTGGCAAAAATTCTCAACTGTCTTAATCCAGAAATAGATAGTCGCGGTTTGCCTGATTGTTGCCGTATTTGCAGTAATTGTCAGCGCATAGAAGAGATGAATTTCATGGATATCATTGAAATAGACGCTGCCAGCAACAACAGTGTCGAAGATATTCGCCAGATGCGTGACAAAGTTAAATACCGCCCGGTTGAAGGCAAATACAAGATTTACATTATTGATGAAGTTCATATGCTCTCTGGATCAGCTTTTAACGCTTTTCTCAAAACACTGGAAGAACCGCCGCCAAATGTTCTTTTTGTGCTCGCGACCACTGATCCGCAAAAAGTGCCGGCAACAATAATTTCGCGCTGCCAGTGTTTCGATTTTCATTCTGTGTCGCGGCGCACTATTCAGGCTCGTCTCGAAGAGATTGTTAAACTTGAAAGTGCCGAAGGGCAGTTCCCTGATTTTGCTGCTGAAGCTCTTGCCATGATTGCAGAATGTGCTCAGGGTGGGTTCAGAGATGCTTTGAGCCTGCTTGACCAGATAGCTTCATCTTCGGCAGAACCCGTTATAAGTCTCGATCATGTGCTGAATATGACGCGAAGGCTCAGCTATTCTACTCTCAAAGAGATCAGCACTGCTATTTTTGCCCATGACCTTGCTAATCTGGTGCGTAATCTTAATGACCTCTATTTCAGAGGTTATGAGCCACTGACCATTGGTCGCGATATGCTTGAATACATGCGACGTTGTATGCTTCTCAAGATAGATGCTGAAGCAAATCAGATTCTATATTTGCCCTCGGAGCAGGCCGACGAAATCAAGGCTCAAGTCACGCCTTTGACAACTCGTTTTCTTATTGGTTCGGTAACGCGTGTCGAACGGGCATTGATGAATATTCGCAATTCTTTTCAGGCGCGTATTCTTCTCGAATCAGAGCTTATAAGACTTGCCATGGGTGAAGAAATTTTTGCAACAGAAGCCCTTGAAAAAAGGGTAGAACAGCTTGAACAAAAACTTCTGGCTGTAAAACGTCTTGGTAGCGCTCCTGCGGCCAGACCATCTACAAGAGCAGTCTCACCGGTTGCGCGTTCTGCTTCGCCGGTGTCTGCTTCAACCAGACCGGCGTATCTGCCTGAAAATGTTGTGCCAATGACTGTAGTCAGCAAGGTTGGTGATCGGTTTACCGATTTTGTAAACGCGGTTGGAACCCGTTCAAACATTTGTCGGGCTTTGCTGGTGAGTGCAAAATTCAACCAGCCTGAAAAAGGAATTCTGACTATTCAGCTTGAACAGTCTTTTGCTGCGTCCAAGCTCAAAGAAGAGAAAAACATAGCTTTTCTTCTCGAAGCGGCTCGCGAAATTTTTGGTCAGGTAAACAGCGTTCAGATAAATGTTCCGGGCGCTACCACAGAAGTTGTACCGCAAAAAAATAATCACCAGGAACAAATTGCTAAAATTGATGAACAGGCTCGACAGAAACTTTTGCAGAAGGCTTCTATTGCAGATGCAGTAGAGGTTTTCGGGGGTGAAATAATCGATCTTGGCGACTAATTATCCGAAAAATGATAATAGAATAAAAAAAAACTGCGGTAATCCGCAGTTTTTTTTTATTCTGTATATTATGCACTCTTTGAAATCGGCATAGACAAAGAGAAAGATCGTTAGTCAGACCGCTTTTTTTTTGTACGCTGCAACTGCGTGGAAAATGTGGATAACCTTGGGGAAAAGCATTGGAAGTGATGTTGCCGTTGTGGAAAAATAAAAAAGCTACCCTCTTGACAAAGACTGTTTAAGGCCATCTAAGGGGTTTGGACAAAAGCGGTAAAATTTTTCTTGCCAAAAATAAAACTTATAAAGTCAAGACTGTGTACATAATTTTTGAGAAATTCTTAAGGTTTACATAAGACAATGTACACTGTTTTATGTAAACCGGGTGCCGGTTGGCGGGTCCGCTTAGATCTTTGTGTGTACACGGTTTTAGGAAAACTTTATGCTCTCTTGCTCGTATTATTATCGACAGCATGTGTCTTTTTGTTTATATGAATGCGCGTGAAAAATATCTCTCTAAAAAGCAGGGTGATTAATGTTATAGCCCTTTGATTCAACTGGTTTTTTCATTATAATGACAAGAATATTTTTTGTTATTTGCTGAAGTTTTTAATTCGAGCCTTTGCTCGTAATGACAGGAGAACCGCTTGTGAAGATAAATATGCCTTTGAGACTGATGTTTATGGTTCTGTTACTGTGTCTGTTTTCACTTTCTGTTTCTGCCAAAGAAACAGAATTTGAATTTTATTACCAGCGCATCGAAAAAGTGGTCCAGATAAATAATCCTGAGCCAAAAGGCTGGTGGGAAACCGCTAAGAGCATTGTTAAAAGTGGCGTAAACCTCGCTAAAAAAACATGGGAAAAAGCGATTACCCGCAACTTCAACCCAGGCGAAGGCACCAAACGCTGGTATTCTGATAAAGATAAAAATATGGCGTATGATGTGAGTCGTGTAAAAGTGACCAGCGAAAAGCATCTGTTTGAACTTATGGGTGCTAAGAGCGAAAATGAACTGACTGACGGCCAGAAAGCTCTACTGGCTGTTTATCGTCATTCTAAATCACAGGCTGTTAAAGACCGTATGGCATACAGCTATCGTTCGTCGATTAACGTAATACTGTCTGATACTACAGGGTTTGATAGTCCCGCCGCTTATCCGAATGTAGAACAGGATTTTTGGCCATACTCCAGCGGCATGACAATTCAGATGTCAAGTGGACGCTATAATTGGCCCGGGTCTGAAGACTCAGCGAAATCGACTTTCGTGCATGAGTTTTCCCATTCAATGGATCGTACTATAAAAGAAATTATCAATCCATACGGCAAAGACGGTAGTCACTTCGGAAATGAGCTCACAAAACCCAGAACCGCTTTTGTTGAAGGCTGGGCTGAATTCAATGAGATGCTTGATTCTGAAAGCAAAGCAAGAAGCATAAAAAACAATATTGGTGTTATCAAAATCGAAGATAAAAAGAAAGCCGGAACATACACCAACGTCGAACCCGAAACTCTCTCTGGAGATGATCTTCTTTCTGTGGAAGGCATTAACGCAGTTATTATGTATAGAATTGCCAAAGAAAGCGAAAATGGTCGCAAAAAAATCTTTGATGCCTTTACTTCAAGCCGTTGGAAGCTCTTTAGAAGCCTCAAAACAATTACTCTTGAACTGGCAAAAAAGAATCCCGCTGACATTGCTTTAATCGGAAAAATTATTGATGAACAGACGCTTGGCAAGCTTTCTGATACTGAAATGATGAAATTTATTGGCGAATCAGACGAGGCAAAAGCATATCTGCAGAGCCGTGCTGAAGCTCAGGCAACAGAAGAGAATGCGGCAGACAATTCTGGGGTCAGTGCCACCACCAACGGGTCACCTCTCGATATCGAAGTTAAAACCGAAAGCAGTAATCCGTTCTCGGTAAAATAAAATCAGCCTGATAAAGCCGGGCGACCTTCGCGTGCAAACACAGGGGTCGCCCGGCTTTTTTGCACAGACGATCAGCTGAATTCCTTGAGCATAGCTTCTAGTTCGGGGTCGTCGAAAGGCTCGTCCTGGGTTTCTCTTACCATATAGACCAGTTTTTTCAGATCCAGTTCCGAAAGGCTTCCACGATCCTTGAGAGGTATTTTTTCGGCCTCTTCGTGAATGAGCTTTTTTATGAACTTTTCCCGGGTTGGTCGGTCAGCAATAACCTGATAGATCTTTTCGGCGAGCACTGCCGGATCGACCAGTTTGTATGTGCCATCCTGCACCTGTCGGGCAATTTCCTGAAGCCTCTGCATGTGCACAAGCTGCTGCTGTTGCACCACTTTTAGATTGTTTTGCAGCAGACTGCCGCGCGAAACCACTGGCTCGGAACTTTCTGTTCCAGAAGTCCTGTCTTTTAAAGCTCCATCGAAAGATGTCTTCTTTTCAACAGGCTCTTTAGCCTTGGGTTTGGTAGTTATTATTATCTTTTTCCCAGGCCCCTGAATGGATTCAACCATACTAAAACTCCCTGTAACTTCCTTGTTAAACAAGCATATTTTTCCCTTATCCCAATTTAATTATCGTCACTTTTGCTTTAAAAGTTTATGCCATGCAGAAAAATTTAATCGGTCATAAAACTTTTTTTTGCACAGCTGATTGCCGATACACCATGTAGATAATAATTTTCGGAGGCAACCCTGTGCAAAAAAATATTTTGCGGTGCGCAATCTTTTCTTCTCTCATTTTACTGGCTTCTTCAGGCGCTACCTATGCATCAGCAGACTATAACAGCCATTTTTCAGCAGGGGAAAAGGCTTTTGCGGCCAGCAATTTTGCCGGTGCTGCCGAGAGCTTCGCACAGGCTCTCAAATATGTTCCTGAAGATCTTAAATCACGATTCAGGTATGGCCAGGCGTTGTATTCGCTTGATAAATTTTCTGAAAGTTACAATCAGTTTCAGGCCGTATTGCAGAATTCTCCCGGAAACATAATTGCACGCGTCTATCTGGCTGAAAACCTCGTGCGTCTTGGCCGAGCACCTGAGGCGCGTACACATGTCGAGTGGATACTCAAGATACAGCCAGGACACAACCGAGCTCAGCAGTTACTTGATGCTTTAAACGCTAAAACTTCCCTTCCGCTTGCTGCACCTGAAAAAGCTGCCGCTAATAACAACCCAGCGCCCCGGTCTGTCAAAACCGCTAAAAATTATGATTTCGCATCTTTTCTCAAGGCGGGGTCTGACTCTTTTCTTATAAATCTTGAACAGGCACGGTTTTATATCGAACAGGGAGATCTTTCATCGGTTTCGGGATATCTTGAAAAGGCCGAAAAGCTGGCTCGCAACAGCCGTGATCATCGCAGATTTCTTGAAATACAGATTTTAAACAGTCTGGTATTTGTTTATAAGCGTGATTTTAAAGGTTTCGGACAGCATCTGATGAAGCTGAAACCGGTCCTTTCGCCCGAGTCTTATCAGTCTTTTCTCGATATTTATAATCAGGGCATAGAGCTTAAAGATAGCTGTGAACAGGCACGACTGGCTGCCGGAGTTGCTATGGGCGCTGGCCATTACGCGATTGCACTTCCTCTGCTGTCTGAAGCATTCAATAAATACCCCTCAGATCCTTTGATTGCAAGTTTGCTGGCTGATGCACAGATGCAGAGTCTCGACTACAAAGGTGCCGAAGTGACTTTGTCGCACATAGCCCGTAATGATAAACAAAATGGCGAAGCTTATTTTAATCTCGCCAGATTCTATTTGACAGTTTTTTATAAGCCAGAGCAGGTGCGCAGTTACGCAAATTATGCGGCATCGTTAAGGCCTGATGACGCCAGAAACTCAATATTACTGGCTTTGCTTGATTATTCTGAAGGCAGGATAAAAGAGGGTGTCGAAAGAATTAAGGGCTTGATTACACAGATAAAAGACCCCGCGCTCAATGGGGTATGTGAAAAAATTATTTCTGATGGTGAAACCGCAAACACATTGGCCGACACAAAAAAACAGGTGAATTTTGCCGCTGTTTTGGCTTTGCCCGGTGCTCCTCATGCTCCGTTGGGCAATTATGCATTGCTTGGCGAAGATTTTTTGCGTCGGGGCTCATTTTTTACTGCGATGAAATATTTTACTATGGCTCAAGACCTTTCTGAAATCGGCAGAACATATCTTGGTGTTTCTTCGGCTCTAAAAAACGTGGGAGAAATTGATCTGGCAACAATAGCAGCAGATTATGGCCTGAATGTACTTAATCAGGAAATAGCCCGCAAGCCTGCGAATGCCAGAGCTCATCTGTATCTGGCGCTTTACCATTTTGACAGTGGCGACAAGGTAGCGGCGCGTAAGTCGGTTGAATATGGTCTGGCAGCTGGCGGAGAACGCCATACCAGAGCAAGTTTGACCGCAATCCTTAAAGCTCTCAAATCTTGAAGCTGTCTTTTGGCTGAATTGAGAATAAGGAAATAATTTTCTTTTTTTGCGTCTTGTACATTTGAATGCTGCTTTTTATTGATTATTTGGGTTGCATTTTACTTGAATTTCTACTTATAATTTGCTCTTAAGATTCCAGATTTCCGGAGGATTCCAGATAATGGCCAAAACTATACTTGTGGCTGAAGACTCCTTGATGTTGCGTAAAGTAGCATGTTTTCCACTCGAAAAACAGGGCTACAAAGTGCTCGAAGCTAATAATGGCATCGAGGCTATTGAAGCAATGTCAAAGAATGAAGTAGATATCATCATTACAGACTTAAATATGCCGGGCATGGATGGTTTCGAGCTCATTAGCCAGGTCAAGGAAAACGAAAAATTTAAACATATTCCTATTATTATTCTTACCACCGAAGGCAAAAAAGACATGGTAATGAAGGGTTTGACGCTGGGGGCCAATGCTTTCCTTCAGAAACCTATCAAGCCTGATGTCATGCTGAAAGAAGTAGAACGCCTTCTTAGCAAGTCTACAGGAAAGGGGGTCTGATTGAATGACAAGTTCATCGGCATTGCTGGAACAATTAAAAAACTCAGATCCATCCTTGAGACGCAAAGCAATTCGCGAACTGGCCAGATATCCGGAGCAGATGGAAGTAATAGATGCTCTGTGCCTGGCTCTTGGCGACCCAAATAAGGGTGTACAGAACATTTCCATCGAAGCTCTTTCTTCGATGCAACACGAAAATGTTATTCACGGGCTGATTCCTGTGGTCAAAAGCTCTGATTTGAATACCAGAAATGCTGGCATGACCATTCTGAGAAATCTTGGCTCGATGGCCGTAGATCCTTTGATTAAGGCCGTCACAACATCTGAAGATGTTGACGAAATAATTCAGATTCTTGTGATTCTCGGTGATATTCATTCTCCCCTTGCAACAGACACAGTTATGAAGTTTCTCGGCCATGCCGACGACAATATAAAAACTACCGCTGTCGAATCATTGGGCAAAATCCAGGACCCAAAAGCCGTAGACATATTGCTTGAAACATATAAAAGTTCAGACATTCTTAAATACTCTGTTGTTGAAGCTCTGGGCAATATTTCTGTGCCCAAGGCCATGCCGATATTGCTTGGCGCCCTTGAATCTGCTGATATTCTTGAATATTTTACAGCTATTGGTGCCATAGGTGCCATGGAATCAGTCGATTGTATCGAACCTCTTTTTAACAAAATATTCAAAGAAGAAGACAGTGGCACCCGCCGCCTGATCTTTAAATCGCTGGCTCAGATAGAAGAAGCAAACCCGGGTTCGCTTAAAAAACATGACCAGTCGGTTCTCAGACCAATTTTGTTGTCGCTTCTCGAAAATCAGGATGCCGCAGAATACCACCTGCTGGTAAAAGTGGCTGCTGCATTGCAAGACGACGAATACATTCCGGTTCTTTTGGCTGCTATCGAAAATGATGAAGCTGAAATAGCTGATGTCGCATTTGAAGGCCTTGTCAACATAGGGAAAAATGCCGTCAAACCTGCCCTTGCTAAAATAAGCTCTGTTAAGCCCTCGGTTGCCGCTAAAATCCTTGCGCTTCTCGAAAAATTTCCGTCACCCGAAATTTCACCGGCAATAGCTTCGTTGGCCAAGAATTCAGACGATGTTTTGCGACAGGCTTTGGCAAAAACTCTTGGCGCAAATCCTTCTGAAGCTTCTTTTGCAACCCTCAAAGAAATGCTTGAAGACCCTGATGAAACGGTCCGTCGTAACGTAGTTGCCGCTATGTCGGGTATGTTAGACCATGATGGATCACTGGCTCTGCTGTTTAAGAAGCTTAAGGATATAAATGGTCACGTCAGACGTGAGGCATGTTTTTCTCTGGGAAAATCTACCTCAAGCCAGCTTACTGAGCCTCTTTTTGAAGTTATTAACACAGAGCCCTACGGAGACGTTCGTGAAGCAGCAGCTTCTGTTCTGGCCGGCAGAAAAGATCCTCAGACAACCAGAAGACTTCTAGAACTTCTTGACAGCGACAATTCGAGAGTTCGCGAAACCATTTCCAGAACCATCTGGCAGTGCGGGTCTACTCTCGCTGTTGATTCACTGATTCAGAAATTGAATGATAAAGAATGGCGCGTGGTCGTAAATTCGTGTAATTCTCTCGAGAACATGAAAGACCTCAAGTCTATTTTTCCGCTCAAAGAACTGCTGAAAAGCCCCGACTGGCAGATAAGAATCGCTGCTTTGTCTGCTTTGCGTTCTTTTAAGAGCAAAGAACTCAAGCAATTTTTTGTGCCCATGCTCTCTGACGAAAATGCTCAGGTGGCAAAACTTGCTGTTGTGGCACTCAGTGAACTCGGCGACAAGTCGCTCGACATTGATTTGCAGAAGCATATCAAGCACACCCGCTGGGAAGTCAGATACCAGATTGTCAAAGCTCTCGGAGATATAAAGAGCCAGGGCAGCGTCAGTTTGCTGACTCAGATGGTTGAAAAAGACGAAAGCAATGCAGTCAGGGCGCGTGCAATTTTTGCCCTGGCCAAAATCGGTGATAAAAAAGCTGCAGAAACCGTTTATACGGTATTAGACAACAGCGACCGCAATCTTGTGATTTCTGCAATCAAGTTTTTCAGGGATACGGGCGAGAATCCGATGAATGGCCTTGAAGATAAACTGAGAACCATCTTTTTGCGTGATGCCTGGATAAGAAATTATTTTATCAACACCTTTTCGCAGAATCGTTCAGCTTTTATCGAAAAGATACTTAAATCTGTCATATCGCCGCGTCAGTCACGCCTCATTGATCGTCTCAAAACTGTGTCGGTAGAAGAAAAGGGTATAAATACCGAAGAAGCTCTGTTGCTGCGTGATATCATTGCCGAAAAATGCGGCGTAGACATTGCTGATAAAGCAACTCTAGAACAGAAACTATCGCGCAATTTCGGTCGGTTCTTCATCACCTCCTGGATAGAATATTACCATTCTCTCAGATACGGAGCAGAAGAAGGTAGTGACTTGTTAATAAATCTGTATGATTCAATAACCAATCCAACCACTGAATTTTTTGCTGAAGCTGAACAGAATAAGGTTCTTGTTTCCAGTATTATACCTGACCTGATTGAATCAAAGGTTAAAAGTGGTGGCGATGAAATAAAGATTCTTTGCTGTGGTGTATCTTTTGGACCTGAAGCTTATTCAATGGCTATGAGCGTTCTTGAAGATGTGCATTCTGATAAGGCAAAAGTGAAGGTTGTCGGCATTGACGTTTCGCATATATGCCTTAACACCGCTCGTCGCGGTATTTATAAGCGCGAAATGTTCAGGCAGATAGATCAGAAATATACTGACCTGTATTTTGAAGACGACCGTGGTGATCTGCGCGTTAAAGACCAGGTTAAGAATCTTGTAGAATTTAAATATACCAACGTGGTCAATGCCGAAGCCATGGAGCAACTCGGTGAATTCGATGTCGTAATCTGCCGCAACCTGTTTTCTGATTTTGCTCAGAAATCCAGAGAATATATGGCTGAAAATATCTACAATATTCTCGTGCCCGGCGGAGTACTGCTGATTGCTGCCAAAGAAACTCTGTATAACGTCAGCAAGGCTTTCAGATTACAGACTTTTGATAAAGTGGTGGCCTATCGGAAACTTTAACACCTGAAAATTCGTGTTTATGGGCTGCTTTGCTTCTGCAAAGCAGCCCATTGTTTTTCTGTGTGGTTTTCTGGTACAGTTGTCTCAACTACATCAATCTGGAGTTGATAATGCGTAAGTTGAATTTTATGTCTCTGATTTTTATGGCGCTGGCTGTTGCTTTATCTATTGGTTGTGACGGTAATTCAAAGGGTGGGCCAGTGATTCCGCCAATATTGACAACCCTTGAAGGGACTCTGGTGGCCCCGGCCAGAATAGAGTCATCACTGTTGCCTGCAATCCTTGAGAGCACCGATACAACAGTAAGAAACGCTTTTGAAGACGCTCAGGTTTACGTTAATGGTTATCGGCTCGCAAGTTTTACCCTTGATGCCCCTTCTGGCGCGCAGGAGTGGCCTCTAAAACTTTATAATGTTCCTGAATCAGCGAATCAGAAGTATCTTGTAGAAGTTGTCGTTAATAAAGTTATTTTAAAGTCCTGGGTCAGAAGCTCTGAAAAAAGTAATTTTAGCGTAAATATCGAAACCACTGCTGCGGCAATGCTCTCAGAAGCATTTGGCAAAGATCAACATGACCTTATTGCCAGTTACCCATTTCTGGTTAACAGTCTTAAAACTGATCTGACTGCCGCGTTTCTTAAAACAGCTTCACAGCTCGGCAATAATACAACTCTTGCCACTGAAATCGTTAATAAGGTAAACGGATATAAAACTTTGTTTACGGCGCTTAATGGTATTGAAAGCAATTCAAAACTGGCATACCTGCAGCAGGAAAACGACCTGGACGGTGATGGCGTAAGCGACTTTTTTGTAAGGCCCAATGGCGATAATACGCGAATAAGGTTTTCGACGGCCCTTTCAAGCTATACTTCAATGATTGAGTCGGTGCAGTCTCTCGAAGACTATAGCAACAGCGCTTTATTGCAAGACTTTGCAGACAATTCCCTCAGTGACCTGCGCTATTTCAGCCAGGATGCCAAAAACATTGCTTTGGGGATATTTTTTAAAACATCAGCTTCGGCAGATGTTTATATCAAGCTTTTTATTCACCGGGTTGATCTTGTTGATGGCGCATTTAAGGGTGTGGCGGTTGAATATTGTTTTGTTGAAACTCTTACCACGGCTTTGTTAAGTGGAACCACAACATTGATGTTGTCTGGCGAAACTCCATCAGAAGGCGCTGTGGTGGCGACTGATTTTATCAACAGTGGTGCAGCCAATGAAAACAGGCTGATGTTTGTCAGTTCTGCAGCCGGTATTGGTTGTTTTTCGGGCAATGTAAGATTAGTAAAAGCGATAGATGGCCAACCAGACCTCGAAAAACTTTCATTTGCCGAAAAATATACACCTGGCACGTATTTTGTAAATACAACTCTGGCTCTGCAGGCGATTTATCAAGATCGACCTCTTGAGAACGGTGACGTTTTCAGCGCTTATTTTCCAGATATTCAATGTTATGCACTTTTTAAAATCAAACAGATTGGCAGCGACCGCATTACTGTAGATTACAAGATAAATACCAGCAAAGAAGCACGCTTCAAATAAGTTTCTTAAAAAATGATAGGCTGCCTTGTTTCTTTAAGGCAGCCTATCGTGTTTATTCAGAGTGCAATTATTTTTGCGAAGCGTAACCACCAAAACTGCTCACATACTGAGCACGTTCGTATGCCCCCGGGTTAGCTGCTTTTGTCAGACTTAATTTGCCTTTGAAATCTGCGAGACTTTCGTAATCTTTTTGCTGCATCCATGTTTCGATATTTTTGCGTAACTCGACAAGGTATGCCGGGCTTTTTTTATAGAATATCGAAGCCATTTGCACTGCGCTGGCACCGGCCAGAAGCATTTTTATTATGTGTTTGGCATCATGAATACCGGTTGATGCAGCTATCGGGCTTTTTAATCTCGGGCTGAGAATGCCAACCCAGCGTAGAGGCAACAGATGCTCTGTGTCGTTGCTGGTGGTAGCGGCTTCAAAAACCTTCTCTTTGTCTATGTCGATATCAGGGCTTGAGAAACGGTTGAACATGGTTATTCCAGCCAGATTTTCGCAATCAAGCTCGTGGCATATAGACGCCAGATCAGAAAAATAGCTGCTTATTTTTACCGATACCGGTATTTTAACGTGCCTGGTCGTTTCTTTGACTGCATCCAGGTAGAATTTGCGGTTGTCTTCGGCTTTACGTGTCGGATCGAATGGCATAACAAAAAGGTTTAGTTCAATAGCATCGGCTCCGGCGTCTTCAACCTGAGAAGCAAATTGCAGCCAGTCACCTGAAGAAATGCAATTGATACTGGCAACTATAGGCACCTGGCTGACTTCTTTGGCTGATCTTATTAACTGACCGTAATTTTCAAGTATTTGACCACGAATTTTGTAGTCAAAGTAGTCCATGAATTCATGAAAATGCGCAGAAGTTTTAGATTTGGCTACCTGGTTGTATTCATTGATTATTTCTTCTTCAAAAACCGATTTAAGAACGATGGCACCGGCGCCATTACCTGAGAATTCCTTTATTTTGCTGACGTCAGCAGTAAGACTGCTGCTGGCTATTATCAGCGGATTTTTGAGCTCGAGACCAAAAAATCTGGTTTTCAGGTTTATCATTTTGGTTTTTTCCCCGTTCACAGATTGTATTTTTTCTTGAGAAAATCATGCATTGAAGCGGCGGCTTTACGGCCATCGCCCATTGCCAGAATAACTGTTGCGCCACCTCTTACAATATCGCCGCCGGCAAATATTTCGGGTATTGAAGATTGCATTGTTGCTTCATTTACCTCTATAGTGCCCCATTTCGACATTTTTATGCCTGGCAGACATGCAGGAATCAGAGGATTGGGCGAAACGCCTATAGCTACAATTACCAGGTCGACGTCTATTTCAAGTATATCGCCTTCAATTTCCACCGGGCGCCGACGACCAGAAGCGTCAGGCTCACCAAGTTTCATTCGTTGCAATCTGGCTTTGGCAACCCTTCCCTCAGCGTTTGCCAGGTACTCGATCGGGTTAGCCAGATTCATAAATTCTATGCCTTCTTCTTCTGCGTGCTTTATTTCTTCAAGGCGAGCCGGCATCTCTTCGCGCGATCGCCGATATATGATGATAGAGCGCTCTGCGCCCAGACGTTTTGATGTTCGCACGGCATCCATGGCTGTGTTGCCGCCGCCGATTACCACGACACATTTGCCTCGTAATACAGGCGTGTCAGAGTCGGGCTGATTGGCATACATAAGATTGACGCGCGTCAGATACTCGTTTGATGACATGACGCCGTTAAGGTTTTCGCCGGGAATATTCATAAAATTGGGCAGGCCGGCTCCGCTGCCAACAAAAAATGCCTGGTAGCCCGCTGCTTTTATATCTTCAAATGATGCTGTTCGCCCGACGACAAAATTTTTCTCAAAATTGACGCCCATGTGTCTGAGATTCTCAAGCTCTACGTCAACCACTGCATTAGGCAGTCTGAATTCTGGAATGCCGTATTTGAGCACGCCGCCAATTTCATGTAGAGCTTCAAAGACGGTTACATCATAACCGAATTTAATCATGTCGCCAGCGAAAGAGAGTGAGGCTGGCCCTGAGCCAATGGCTGCGACCTTGATACCGTTGCGTTCTTCTATTGCCGGAACCTGAATTTTGCCGGACTCACGCTCGTAATCGGCGGCAAATCTTTCAAGGTAGCCTATGGCAACGGCATCTTTATGCATTTTTTGTGTGTAGAAACACTTGCTTTCGCACTGTTTTTCCTGCGGACATACACGCCCGCAGACAGCCGGAAGAGCACTATATTCTTTCAGAACGGCAGCAGCTTCAAGAAAGGCACCGCGTTCGATGTTTTTAACAAATTTGGGTATGTTGATGCTTACCGGGCACCCTTCGATACAGGTTGGGTTAACGCAATCCATG
>SABV01000598.1 GCA_009928855.1 Erysipelotrichia bacterium
GGTCTGTGCCGGCGGTTTATCAAGAATCGGCATCAGGTGGTTGTTCTGCCCCATCGCCGCGAGATACCCACCTGTGCCGATCACACGGTTCACACGACGCAGGTCTTTTCCTGTCTGAGCCCAAACCGGGCCGCTGGTGGTAAAAACCTCTTCGATAGTTCCGGCATGACGCATAAGAGAATGATAAACGCAAGACTGCGCCAGAAAACGGTCATAATCTCTTTCGGTGTTATTCTGCGGCAGATGACTGGTGTTTGTGGTCAAGTCGCAGACATAAGCCTGCATCGCAGCAAGCTGTTCATCAGAAAAACCCGTAACAGAAGCCAGATAAGGCCTGGCTGTTTCAAAGGTAGATTCAGCGCTGACGCGCATACCGAGATCACCCTCGACAGTGCGTTTTAGCACGGGCTCTACGATACCCTTCATTACCGTGCCGGCGTCAGGGCGGTAAGAATCACCAAATGAATAAAAATCAGTGGTGGCACCGCCCATGTCTATCAGAGCAAAATTTTTCCAATCGTCGAGATTTTCGCCGATGGCTTTAACCAGGTTAAAAACCGCCAGTGGTGTCGGCAGCGGCAAACTCGAAAAAGCACTGACAAGTCGATCCAGCCCTTTTCCAGAAACGATGCGAGCAAGAAAAACATCGCGGATAGCTTCTCTAACAGGCTCTATGTTCAAACGCCCAAAGTCGGGCATGAGATTCTCGGTAATCACCAGTTTACGGTCTTTCAGCAGCTCGCTGATACGATCAACAGAGGCATTGTTGCCAGCATAAATAACCGTACCGGCAAAATCAGAAGCGGCAATGGCCTGGGCATTTTCAGAAACATAACGCTCGTTGCCGCCATCAGTGCCACCAGAAAGCAGCAGGATATCAGGCTGAGCACACTCAATAGCTGCAATGCAGGCTCTGGTAAGCCGATAAGGATACGAGGCACAAATACGTGCTCCCGCTGAAAAAGCCGCAAGGCGGGCAATCTGCAGCGACATCTCAGGCACAAGACCAACCACAGCCACCTTTAGACCACCCTTTGCCGAAGACGAAAAATAAACCGGGCAAGGAGCGTCTGCAGAAGTAAGATTGAGCCAGTCACTGTCGGGGCAAAGCTTTCGTAGAATCGTATAAAAGCCATCAGGCAGGTAATCGGTTGTCGTAGGCGTTACTGAGCGCTTTTCGACAGCAAACCGATCACCCGTAAGCGCGAAAATGGCACCCTTGGTGTAGGTTGAACCAATATCGACGCAGATTATTCGCTGCATACTCATGTTATTTTCTTGCTTCGATGTCTTTCTTCAGCATATCCACAACTTTATCGAGAGCACAGTCCGGAGCGAATACACGGTCATAGCCCATTTTCAAGAATTTATCCTCAACCTGCGAGAACGGGGCTTTGCCAACGACAAGATTGCCGCCAACATAGATAATAATATCTTCAAGACCCTTCTCTATACATTTTTCGCGCAGTCCAGCGCAGTCAATTTCACCATGACCGTAAAGCGAAGAAACCATTATCGCCCTGGCATCAGTTTCTATCGCGGCGCTGATAAATTCTTCCTGGCTGACCATTACGCCAAGATTGG
>SABV01000158.1 GCA_009928855.1 Erysipelotrichia bacterium
CAGACTGTAGGTCTCAAATACCGGGTGAGAATTGCCCTCGCCGATGTAAACCAGGTAATAACCAGGTTCAAGATGAGTGATTTTGAAAGTTCCGGCATCATCATATTCGAGGCTGCCCACGCCGGTTCTGGTAGAAACAAGCAGTCTTGTATCAACTTCCCAGTTGGTTTCTGAAATAGTATAGGTTGTTTCCAGAGCACTAAGCAGGGTCTTTTCTTTGGTCAGTTCAGCCATTTTATAGACTCGTACAATCTTATCTGTAAATGGAGTGCCATCATCAGGATTAACCGCTCTGCCTGCAATAGAGCCTTTGTTGGTTTCCTGGTTGTAAATCATGTAATAGTCCAGTGTTCCGGGCAAAGTTATCAGATTGCCGGTCGATTCATCCTCTATCACCTGAATGCTTATAGAAAGGCTGCTGAAGCCAAGTTTTGCCAATTCTATATCATAGACACCCGCCGGAATATCTTTGAAGAAATAATAGCCCTGTCTGTCGGTCAAAACATTTCCATAGCCATTGAGATTAACGGTTACGTATTCTAGAGGCGCGCCGGTAAACGCATCTCTGATATAACCTGTCAGGTCAAGATATGCCTGCACTTCAGAGAGATCTTTGGAAAGTTTGATCAGGGCTTCAGCGGGCGATACCACGCCATCGGTTCCTATTTGAATAATGTAATCTTCACGCACCCTATAAACACTCTGGTCAGCACCGACCCTGGTAAAATATAAACCAGAATCCAGACCAGAAAAGGTGAAACGCCCTTCGCCGGTTGTATAGGTGGTTTTAAGAGCGGCTCCACTGATAGCATCTTTCCAGAGCTCAACTTTTATTCCCGTCAATGGCTCATTAGTCGTGCCCAATGCCACAAGCCCTGAAACACTGTATCTGGCACTGATTTCTTTCGGTTCTAGAAAAATAAGCGTCACCGGCGGCGCGATTATACCGCCTGTGAGCACTTCAAATACCACATCATCGCGAAACTGAAACTGCTCAGAGCCACGTGCAAACGTAATTTTATAAATACCAGGGCTGACATCGTCAAATTTGAATGCGCCGTCAGAGTCTGTCTGTTGAATCTGCAGCAAAGTGGTTCCCTGATAGAGTTCGGCCAGAACAAAGGGCACAGATTCGGCCGGTTCTGCTCTGTTTTTGACAGTGCCCGAAACCCGGTATTTTCTCTTGCTTTCATCAGGATCTACAATTTCAGCAAGCTTTATTTCTATCTGAGCCGGAGATACGCTACCATCCGGCAAAATTCTGACATAGGCTGTAGCACTCGCATATTCTGCAGTCGAGGCAATTCGTAACTCGTAAAACCCCGGCGAGCGATCGAAAAAGAAAAATTTGCCTTCGGTAGTGGTAGTGCTTGTTTCGGTCAGCGCGATATCTTCGCGTGCAAGAGTCACTTTGATATTGCTGAGCGGAGAATCATTTTTTAGATCCTTGATAACCCCGGTTATTTCGTAGGTTGTGCTCGCGATTTCTTTCGGATCGACAAAAACAAGATTTACCGGCGGTGCAATTACCCCGTTGCTCAAAATCTCAAAAATAACGTCATCTTTGGTCTTAAATTGCGCTGAGCCACGGGCCAGAGCGAGTTTATAGCTGCCGCTCGAAACTCCGGAAAAATTAAATCCGCCGCCACTATCTGTCTGCTGCACCTGAATAATAGAACCACTTTTAAAAAGCTCAACCAGAATATATGGAACCACCTCTTCTGGTTTTGCAGAATTTTTAACCTGCCCGGCAACAGTATAGGTGCGTTTTGACTCATCCGGCTCAATAAGCAGAGGCAGCGTAATCGAGAGTTCTGCCGGTGAAGTTGAACCATCTGGCAGCACTCTTACATAGAAAGTTGTAGAGGCCAAGGTAGCCGTCGGCAGCACCTGAAGCTCATAAAAATCAGGTATTCTATCAAAAAAGTAAAACTGTCCATCGGCAGTTGTAGAGGTTTCGCTGATCAGAACACCTTCACGCCGCAGGGCAATTTTAATATTTCCAAGAGCAATGCCTGGATATTCAGTTTTAACATGGCCAGAAATCGTATAACTGCCCGAAGAAGAGCCCTTTGGCTCAAGCATTATCAGATTTATCGGCGGAGAAACAGTTCCGTTTGCCTGAATTTCAAAAACTATGTCATCACGGGTTATATAACTCTCTGAACCTCTTGCAAAAGCAAGTTTATATGTTCCTGATGCAAGACCGGCAAAGAAAAAGGATCCTGTTTCGGACGACTGCTGAATTTGAATAAGCTTATCGCTTTTAAAAAGCTCGACCAACACATAGGGTATAGTTGTATCAGGCTGCGAAAGGTTTTTAACAACCCCAGAAACAGAAAAAACCTTCTGAGATTCGTCTGTCAGAATTTTTGTCTGAGTCAATATCTCTATTGATTCAGGCGAAGTTGTTCCAGAAGGCAACAATCTGATAAAATAGCTTGTTGAAGCGAGAATTAAAGATTGTTCGTCTATGCGAATCTGGTAAAAGTCGGCCGGCTGCTGAAAAAAATAAAACTTCCCCTCGCCTGTCGTAAAGGTTTCGGCCACTTTCTGACTTTTCGAATTGTATAAAGACACGGTTACATTGCCCAGTTGCTGGGTTAAATCGTTGTTTGTTATCAGTCCTGAAATCGAGTATCCTTCGACAGACCCCTGCGCCAGCTCAGAGGGACCGACCACAAGCCCAATAGCCGAGTTTCCACTGCCTTCTTTGCAACCCATCAGCATTACTGCGAATATAGCAAAAAGCAGAGTGATTACCAGCCATCTGATCGATCCAAAACGAGTCACACATGACCTCCGGGCTTATATCAAGCGTGTCAAAGCAGTCTCAGGCAATCTCAGTTCTGCCGGTATCGAAACAACTCTTTGCACGTCGTATGTATCGGTAAAAAACGCGCTTTGGCTGACATATTTCTCTTTCTTCTCAGAAGGTAAAACAGATCAGAAATTCACATAGAATCAAGCCATCAATAAAAAAAAAGACAACTACTGCCGATATGGGCTGCATGTTTATGCAAAACCGGTTTAAAAAGTCGTCGCGCGCACTGTTGCGTTTTGTCTTGTTCGCAGTAATCCTGGCTTACGCGGGCGGCCCGCTTTATTCATTCGATAAATTTGAGGAAAACTCAGGCGTAACTTTATCGGGCTCTTCGGGGCTTTTAACTATTCCAACCCCTGATTTTGCAACCCGGACACGCGGGCTTTCATTCAAACAAAGTGAGACCGGCAGCAGCATCATTTACAACGGTAGTGTGGTAAACCTGAATAAAGATGAAACCAGCCTCACCGCAAGAGCCAAAATAGACCCGGAAGTAGAAATCTCACTTGTTTATCTAAGCTATGACCGCGTTTCGATACCTCAACTGACCGGAAGCGTTAATCATTATGGCATTGGAGCCAAATACTCACCCGCAGATGACGCCAGAGACATCTGTTTTGGTTTTAACTTTGTTCCGATGGACAGTTACGAAAGTGTTTTAGCAGATATAGAGCAGATAGAAAGCCTTCGCAACGTCTATGTAACTGCAGGCGAAGCCCTCACCAAAAATCTCAACGGTTATATCAATCTGCTGTCGGCATTTACCGGCAAGCAAAAAATTGAGTTCAGCGATGGCACACGTCGCGATGTTAAGCGCAACGATATTTTGACAGGATCACTGGGTTTGTCATACCGATTCAGAAAATTTGTTTCCTTATTCGGTGAATTTAAAGTTGGGCACTATCGTGATATGATAAGTGATGACTCGGTAAGATATAGAATTCACGGAGGAATTCGACTTTCGACCAGCAATGTTCAGTTCGAATGCGCCGGATTCAACCTGACCGACAATGATCCAGCTCTTTCATTGGGTTGCAGTATATGTTTTTGAGAAAATTTCTTTAAAAATCAGACCGGATTAGCTAGAATTTAATTAAGCAGAAAAAAGGGGATCACGCTTGGTTATATCAAATTCAGAACTTGGTGCCAAAGAGTTTTTGTCTGCCCTGACCGGCAGCAATGGCACGCTTATCCTGGATTTTCTTGAAGAACTCGACGGTCGAATGCCGGCCAGGAACGAAGCAGAGCTTCTCAAAAAGGCTTATTCAGAAGTTAAAGACCCGGTTCTTGCCTTTCAAATTAAAAAGTCACTGCGCCTCGCAGCTTTCAAGCTTAAAAAAACTGAGCTCAAAGTTTCTGCCGAAGGACTGGAAAAACTTCTGCATGACCCACAGCGCATCGATGACCTGGCACTTGGCATAAATACCATAGAAGCGGCAGAGGCCTTTCTGGTTTCTGACTATTTCAGACAGGCCGAGTGGCATAATTTTCCTGCTCCCATACTCCCCAATTTCTGCATTTTTTTTAAAAAATATGGCAATATCAGTGATTCTCCGGCACTTCAGGAGTTAACGCGACATCCTGATCCGACGGTAATAACGGCAGCTCTGGCAGCACTCGAAAAAATTGACCCCGAGAACCTGCAGGGCATAATTATTCCACTTCTTGATTCACCTAAAAATGTCGTTAAAGCGCAGGCAATACAGGCCTTCTACAGATGGAACCGCGGCGAAGCATTAAAACACCTTGTTAAACTGCTGTTTTCAAGCGACGAACAAGAAGTAATTCTGGCACTGCACCACGCCACCTTTTTCCCTTTCCCTGAAATAGAATCACATCTGATAAGACTTTTAACCATGGGCAGCAGTGCATCAATATTGATGCGCATAACCCAGATTTTTAAAGCAAATGCCAACCTTGATCTGCCATTCAAACTCTTCTGGGTCAACAGAACACTTGAAGGTCAGCACCAAAGCCTGGTCAAAGGCGTTCTTCTTGGCGTAGTCAGAGCGCTGGCAGACAAAAAACTTATAGACTGCTCTATTCAAGACTACCTGGATCAGTTAAAAGACAAAGTAAAAGCTGAAGAAATTAAATTACTCAAAGAAACCTGCAAAATAACCCATGAAGAAGCGGAAGAATCAGTTCTGCCTTCTCTCGAAGATTTCGAAGAAAAAGGCTCTTTTGCCGAAGCTTCGCCAAAGCCTTCAAAATCGGCAGATACAGCCAAACCAGCCATTACGGCAATCAAAACTCCAGAAACAAACTTTGAAAATTACAACAATCTGCCGGAACAGGAAAAAATTCAACAGCTCACCCGAGTGAATCAGGGCTTTTTTAACGACAACAAACATCATTTCGGCGAACTTTTTGCAGCGGCGAAAGGCAAAGAACTGGCTGCCCTGATCACTTTGTATGGCAAATACGGCAAAGCCGAAGACAGTGAAAAAATAAAAAAATGTATTAAGAACGAAAACCCCGATATTATCTGCGCCTCTATCAGGGCTCTGGCGAATCTCGACTCAGAATTTCTCTGTCTGTATCTGCCACAATTTATGCAGGACAAAAACGGCAAAATACGCATGACTGCCACCAGGGTTTTTGTAACTATCGATCGCGAACGCATAAACAGCCTGCTGACAAGCATGATTGCGTCGCCAAACATAAAGCAACGTTCTCTTGCAGTAGCAACCTCAATGCTCGTAGATTTCAACATTGTCAGACAGCCCTTAGTAGACGCACTTTCGAAAGAAACTAGCGTGGAAATCATCGAAAAACTTGGCTTAGTCTTAGCGGCAAACCCCGACAGAGAACTCTTAAGCACAGCATACAAAATCTGGAAAAACAGCAAAACCTCTCTAATGGAAGAGCATCAGAAGGCAGTTGAATCAATTGCCGAAAAGCTTGCCGTATCACTTAACCACATATCGACTCCGCAAGAATTGCTCAAAGAAGCCGAATCAGCTTTTCTGGAAGAACAAAAAGCAGCCAACAAGATAGCCGAAAAACAAGCCCTCGAAAAACTTGCACAATCTGAAAACAATGAAAAAACCAAAAAAGAAGTCTTCGAGCAACCGCTCGAAGACAGCAGCATACAGGATATCCTGACCTCCAGCAGCAGCGACCCCAAAACCAGAAGAGCCAAGATTACTGTCATAATATGGCTGCTGGTCGCTGTTATATGGGGCGGAGCAATGGCAATGCTCTTTTTGCGCTTTATTCTAGGCGAATAAACGGTCTTTGCACTTCACTCCCTACCAGGGGCGGTTTACCACCGGGTAAGATGAGGCGTATTGGTTGGCCGCCGAATAATTCTGATAAAACCGAAGATAACGCTCATAGACATAACCACGTCTCAACGGCATAGATGCAGATTGCACAAGACACCAGTTACCTGAACGGCCCAGAACATAAAGATGTTCGCCCGCGTTGAGAGAAGCGATCACATTAGCGTTGCGGCGCTTTTTTCCAGTGATTCTCGGTTCAGATCTTACATTGAGATTATCGGCAGCTACGGCCAGCGCGTAACCATTATAAGAATACCGCCCAAAAGACTGTGCCCACGGGGTCTGATGCGACCAGAAAGCTCCATTCCAGACAGGTGCAGGCATGAGAGCCAATGATGCCGTCGGCGCAGGCATAACAGGGTGCATTCCAGAAAATCCCCAGGCGGGCAAAATGGGCGACTGGTCGCCACTGATAAGACTATAACCATAAGGCGTAGGGACCACAATGCCTCGGCGGGCTTCAGCCATATCAGAAACCGCTAAAACAGTCATGATCAACAATATTGTCAACAAAACTCCGTTTTTTGACATAAGTCTCCTCCTTGATGCAAACCTATAATGATGATACCCGCAAAAAATGAAATCGCCAAATTCTTTGTACACAAAAATCGGCCAAGCCGCAGGGCTCAGCCGGTCTGGATCTTATCAAGACACTATCTTCAGGTGACCCTTCTCAGAAGTGATTTTGAGGAAAATCCGTTATCGGACTGGCGAAAGTAAAGCAATAATTCTCATTATTGTTGTTGCCGTCGCCGTCCCAGCGCCCGTGACAGAAAAACTTCATTTCAACCTTCATCGGGCCAAAAACTTTGTAATATGGAGCGTTACGAAACAGCAGACTGTCTACAATTGTATCTTCAGGCAACTGGGCCAGACGGTTTACGCCATTGTCACGAATCACCGGGTGAAAAGACAGTATTTTAATTCTTTGAGCCCGATTTCGTATTTCCTGCTTCATGGTCATAAAATCGCGGGTTACACCGTTAACATCAATATAAAAATTAACCATTCCCTCCTGAGTCAAAAAACCGTTATAGGTAATGGTCATGAGCATTTCGCCAGGGCGTTTTAACCAGTCGATGCGCAATTTAACGGTGCCATCGGCATCGGTGATTTCTTTTATGACAGTGTTCACTATATTCAAATCATCCATCTGCGCACCCGCTTTGCCTGTTGTAATAAGCACAGCGACCAGCAAAAACAATAATATTTTAACTTTGCAACTCATCTTCATGCCCTCCGGGAAAAACTTCCGAGAGACATCAAGCAAGTTTCGTGCCAAGTTTTTGCCAATTATAGAAACAATTATGTATCTTTTCTGAACAGTTACCAGTCCTTATAAGGCTGGCCATGCAAATCAAGGCGATCGCTGCCAGAATAAACATCAAAAATATTTTCGTGGTTGGAAATATCATTGCCAGGATCGTCGGTTGAAGAGCGTGTTTTCCAGTCGGCCTTTTCGGTAAAAGGATCAACAGGAACCCGGCGCAGAAACCTTTTGTCGACAAGGTCGTCAAAGCTGGTCGGGTAGTAACGCGCATCTGCAAGTCCGGGTTCTTTTTCGGCGTTCTTTTCGTAATAACGGTCAATAGCTTTGCGCATCTCGCTCAGGCGCTCGCGCAGCAGTTTTTCTTTTTCGTGACGAACAACGTTTCTGGCAATCGGAACAGCAGAAGTCGATAAAACACCGATTATCAGGGTACAAACGATCAGCTCAATCAGAGTCATGCCTCTGGCGTCAGTAATCAGCATATTTTTTGCCACTCATGTCTACCAGAGTAGTATTTTCGGAGCCTTCTGTCAGGAGCACAATCGCACCGGTCCGGGAGTCATAACTATAAATCCCGCCACCCAGACTGCCTTTCCATTGTTTATGAACATTGTTAAGATATTCAGGCGTCAGAGACTCCAGAGATTCGGGAAATTTTCCTGAATTCTGCAATGCATACTGGTAAATCGCCGTTCGCATAAGGTCCAGTTCAACCATTAAAGCCGCGTCTTTCGACTTTTTCAGCACTCTTGTATTATTGTAACCAGCAATAGAAACAAGCAGGCCGATCACAGAAACAACAACGAGCATCTCTATGAGGGTAAAGCCCTTTTTCAGATTATTAGACGATCTTAACGACATTTCAAAAACCTTCATTTAAATTCGAACAAATTTCGCTGTCCATCAGCCTCTGCGATCGGAATATTCGTTTTAAAATTCAGCGGCCTGAGCTCAAATTCAT
>SABV01000599.1 GCA_009928855.1 Erysipelotrichia bacterium
AATTTTCAGAAGAAGGCAAGGCATTTGAAAAGGCTTGCTAAGCCGGAAAATACAAAAGCCCGCTTTTCAGCGGGCTTCAGAGCTGGGGTGCAGGGAGTCAAAACGTGCCGACTAACGCCCTTCAATACTGGTTTTTCAGTTGCCTGAAAAAAATATTACCACCCCTGATTACCACACTTATCAGAACGAAGCATATCCATTCCGAGGGGATTATAGTCCCTGACTGTATTTCAAGTCAAAGAAAACATATTACTTGTTCACCCGCTTGTCAATACTTTGTAGATGTTTTGTCCCGGCATGCAGGCAGCATAACATTTAATTACGATGGAAATGCCAATCATGCAGGGACGGAAATGGATACATCTGAGTGTCACATCTATTACAGAATGTGTGGCCGCAATTTGCACACTGTATTGAGCAGGCTGAGCAGTAACATCGACCGCAGAGATGACAAACGCCTGTCACTGGCTGCTGGTTGCATAGTTCGCAATGTTGAGGCGCAGGGTAATTATTGCGATAATGCAGAATATTGCCAGAATAGTTACGAAATTCACCGATCCGGCACTCCAGGTTATTTTGTGAATCGGCATTTACAACGATTCTGAAGTTGGAGCCCCGATTTTTCGAATAGACGTTGGGCCGCAGCGGCCTTGTTCCTTCTGCATATTGCATGACCACCAGATCTCTTTTGCGGCTAAATTGACACTGTCGGTTTTTCGGAAACAAATCAGCAATAGCATCAGCATTATTCGCTACCCACTCCGTGACAGCCTTAATTCGCTGCATGCTGTGTTTAAATTCAATCCAGCCATGGGTGTTGTTCGATTCGCATAAATCTGCAAGTGCGTGGAATGTTCTGTTCAGCTCTCGATACCCGTAATCGTGAAAAGTAAATAGTTTTATCGGTCCCCATTGATTGAACATTCAATCACCCTTCGGCACATAAAGCATATGCCTCTATAATTTTCCTTCAAAAAATATATGAATTTCATATGTTTATATTTTGTGTAAACACTGTCTGTTTCAGCCTTTTGTGCAAAAAAACTCTATGTGAATATCGTACCTAGCGACTAGCAGCGAAAATCAAGCGTATGCGGGTGCTGTGGGTTCTTATGAATAGCGAGTTCAATTGTGTGTTTGTCTTCTTGCGGGTACTCTTCACGCTTGCATAAAAATTATACTAAACCTTCATGCTTTGGGCAAATGCATATGCAGTAAGCCGCGGGCATCACTAAACTATGAACAGAATCAGGTTATAAGCCTCATAGAAGCGGTATTTTCTCGCTTCTAATCTCAAATTTTTTGAAGGAGGCCTCTATGACCGACATCGTGAAAGTTCTCAAGGATCTCGCCGCAATCGCCACGCTTATACTCGAAGCAACCGAAAAAGCCCGTAAACGCGACACAGAATTCAATGAAAACAAAGAACCATGACCGTCAGACCAGCTCTCAGCACAGAATTTCAGATATTAAAATAGAAATACAACACATCAAAGTTTAGCTATTAAAAAGCAACCACACCGCGCATAACGCGCAAAAGCACGCCGCAGGCTCACAGCGGCAGCCCCCGAC
>SABV01000600.1 GCA_009928855.1 Erysipelotrichia bacterium
CTCCTAGATTCTAACTCCTAGATTCTAGATTCTAATTAACAATTTCCAATTCTATTTTCTCATCTGGTTTTGCTGCTGCAAGGGCAGTCAATTGTGCAGTCAGCAAATGCTTATACTCTTGAACAGTCATGAATTTTCCAGGCACTTGAAATTGAACTTTGCGAGGCTGAACAACCTTGGCAGGGGTTGGCGCAGGCGTTGTATCTGAATCAGGCAGTTTTTGCTCTGGTGGTGGAGCCGGAACGAAACTGCTTTCAATGATCAGCAATTCACTCTCTTTGGCGGGCAGCAAAGCTGTATAGTTGAGCATGTCTGGCAATGAATAGCCAGAATTACGACAGCTTGTCTCGAATTCTATAACCGGTTCTTCAACGATGCGGTCGCTGCAGTAACGCTTGAGTTCTTCAAGCTTTTTATTGTTTTCACGATTAAGATCAGCCGGGAAGTCTTTCTTGAGCTTGCGCAAGGCCCCGTCAACTTTTCCCTGCAGCAATTTGTATTCGTGAGTCATGCGCATGGCGGCATTTTTTAGTAATTTGAAATAGGCATCTTTAGCCTGTTGAGCCTGTTGCTGTAACAGAGAATAGTTCTTCACCATATCCTGACGATAAAGATTGCCAAATTCGTCATAAGCATCAGCAATGTTCTGATCGCTGCAATCGGCCTTTTTTAATACTCCTGCCACTTCTTCAAGAAAACGCTCGTATTTTTTAACTGTATCGAAATTCTTTTTTATGAACTTCTGGGCTTTCAAGATACAGTCTATGGCAGCTTTAAAATCATCAGAGTTGCTCAAAAAGTAATCTACTTTTTCGATGTAATTATTTTCAGTTACCTTTGCAGCAAAATTCATCAAAACCTTCTTTTGCTCAGCAACGGCAGGAAACAATTCAGCAAAACCATCGATTGTCTCATCCAGGACTTTAATGGCACCAATAAAATGATCAGCCATGAATCTGATGGCATCGGCAATATCAAAGTCACTGTTGTTCCAGTCTACTTTTCGGCGAGTGTGCTCTTGTATTTCAAGATCAATGAGAGTTTGCACCGCAAGATTTTTTTGCGAAGTGCTCAAAGCAGCAGTTACGGCTTTAAAAGAAGCACTCTTGAATTTGGTGGCATTGGTAAATGCATCATGAACAGCTTTATCCTGATGGCTGAAAAATGGGTCGTTTCCACCATATTTTACGGCCAGTCTACCGGCTCTTAATAAAACCGCAAGAGTTGCTACGATAGTGCCAAAAGAATAGGCCCAGGGTGCCCCGACCAAATCTGATTCAAGGGCACGACCGTCAACATAGCGAGTTTTTAATTTGGCGGTAATCTCTTCAACGACCTTGAGATGATCGCCAACGAAATTTCCGTTCGCATCAAAGAATTTAAACTCTTCACCGGCAAACAGACGAGCAAGATCGTCTTTGCGGCTTGAGAAAACTTTCGCTACAAGACTCTCTGAAAGCTGAGAGCCAAGTCGTTTGGTAAAAATATTACGAACCACTTTTTTCTGAAGTTCGATTATTGTGGCTTTAAAGGTATCTGGGTTAAGCAGATTCACATCAAACATATATAT
>SABV01000159.1 GCA_009928855.1 Erysipelotrichia bacterium
CTGGCACAATACAATGGCTTCAAAGAGAAAATGCATGCTAATCGTCTTGTAAACAGTCTTCTGCTCAAATACATCGAAAACCTCGGCCTCTCAAAGGTAACAAAAGGCCAGGCCAACAGCTTTTCCACGACAATGATGCTGGGGATAATGGAAAATTATATTACCCCGGAAATGGAAGAGGCGTGGATGGTCCATGAAAGCACTATACAGCGTGAAATAAGCCACACCTCTGACACCAGCCGGGCAACACTTTTTCTGGTACGCAATAAAAAAAACCGCTATCAACTTGTCTATTACCGCGTCTGCAACAAAGAAGAGCATGTTTTCAGCTATTTAAACTACTTCAGCAGCAACGATCCGAAATGGTTTAGCAGAAAAGACAAATACACAGATGTTTTTCTTGGTGTGACTCTCAGACATTTTGCTGCCCAGCTGATGTTTGGGTGGCCCCATGACGTGCTGCTGTCACCAGATATGACTCACAACTTCGAACGAGCCGCTGCAACTCGCGACTTCGGGCATACAATTCTGCGCAACAAGAACAATATCGAAGTAAGAGCCTGGCGCTTTAAACAAGGAGACAGCGCGATTATTGCGGCGACCGGCAAGGTTACCGGCAACAATTTTACGAGCTTTTTCACTTCAATGATTTTTCCCTGCATTTTTGGATATGCCGTTTTATTGCTTTACTTTATAACCGGCATCATCACAGAATTTATAACGGGGCCGATCAGAATTTTTAATCATGGAGTCACTGCTCTCAATAATGAAAATTACGGAATCATGATCGAAAATTTTTCCAGAGATGAATTTGCAAAAGTTACATCTGCATTCAATGAAATGTCGAATGCTCTTCGGCAAAGAGAAATGATCAAACGCTACGTATCAAACACTCTCGTAGAAGAGATGAAAAATACCGATTCACTGTCAGCAATGGAAGGGCGGCTGGTTAAGGCTACAATATTAGCCTCTGACATAAGGGGTTTTACAAGCATAAGCGAAAAATATTCACCGGCAGAGGTTGTCGAAATGCTGAACTCATATTTTACATGCATGGAAGCAGCAATTAACGAATATGGCGGAATTATCGACAAATATATTGGCGATGCGGTGCAGGCAATCTTTTATCACGACAACCCAGGCGAGAATGCCGCTCTAAGGGCATGCCGGGCCGCATTGCGCATGCGTGAAAAGCTGGCTCAGCTCAACACTGATCGCTCTAAAAACGGTCTTTTTACCATCGAAAACGGTATCGGCATCGACACAGGCATGGTTGTTTCGGGTAGCGTAGGCAGCGAAAACGGCAGAAAAGATTTTACGGTAACGGGAAAAATCATCGAGCAGGCAGCATTGCTGGAATCACAGAGTACACGCAGCAACAGCAAGATTTTGTTAAGTCTTGAGACTGTTAAAGAGGCCGGCACAAAGATAAACTGTCATAAATTCGGCGATGAAGCCATGGAGCTCATACATGTCTGAACAATCAATCGGCATGATAAAAGGAAAAATCAGCATACCATCTTCAAGACTTCTGCTGGCATGGCTGATGCTGGTTGTTTTTCCGATACTCACCTCGCTGATTGCCCTGGACTATTTTCTCGGCGAGTATGCCTATTTTTCAGAGTCAGGAAAGCTAGCAGAAGCTTTTAATGAAATAGAAACATACAAGGATGCGCTGGTTGTTGAAAATTTTCTTGAAAGCAGGCTGACTGCTTTAAAAAAACTGACTTGTAAGACTACCGGGCCAGATAAGCTCGACAATCTAAAAAACCAGATAGACAGCATAATTGGCGGCAAAAGCATACTGTGCGTATTTTTTGACAAAAACAGACAAAAACTTCAGACACGACAATACCAGCCAGCAGATCTGCAAGATATAATTTTTCCACCGGGCGCTCTTTTTAAACGGCAACTGCAATTTATACATCAACAGCAGAAGCAATCAGGCCCAGTCAACTCGTTACACCAGACTAAATTCGAACAAAAACGCATAGCACTCTCAATGCAACAACTTTTTAAAACACTGACCCCTGTGACAATAAGAACAGAGAGAATTACAAAAAACTTTTCAGCCCATTTTGGCGGTGACCTGTATTTTATCTACTTCGATTTTGCAGATGACGCTGCTCAACCAGCAGGTTGTCTGACAATTCTGCGCGGTCAGGAGCTTCCGGCCGAATTTATTAAAAACGCTCTCAGGCGCGAGTTTCCATACTGCCGGGTAGTAAATCGCGAAATGGACATAGTTAAATGTGAAACACATCCAGAGTTTTTAAACAGCGGAATTGTGCGTTACAGCGATCGTATATTAATTACATCCACGGCTGACCAGCGTTTTATAAGGCATGTACTTCACGCAGGCGGCATCAAGATAAAAGAACGAGAAAATCGCAATATTCCGTTTCTGCAATATCATCTTCCTTTATCAAGCATGCAGCATCATTTTTCGGGCATGCGCCATTTGTTGCGCCTTTTTGCGGCTGTTCTGCTTTGCATTTCGGGGCTTTATTGTCTGCATCTATGTCTTTTCGGAGCAGGCAAAGCAAGCAGTTTTAAAAGACGCATCATGGCAACAACCCTGCTTGCAGCAGTTTTTCCATTCACTTTTTTTGCAACCACTTTTTATCTGCACACTCAATACAATGAATTTCTCGACAAAATAAATCTTCTGCAACATATAAACACCAGGCTTTTACTTGTTAAAAGTGAACTTGAGCAATATTTTGCAAGGCTGGAAGTTACTCTTTCCACTTGTCTGCAACAGATCAATAACACGAATTTAAACGACAAAGACGCAGTAATGCGAGTGTTTACAAACCTGGGCAAAGAAATTCCCGTCACCAAACTGTCGTTACAAAAACTCGACGGAGCAATAACGAAAGAATTCATTGAACGGGCCTCTAATTCAGGGGCAAACGATTCGAATAGCGCTCTCGAAAATTTCTTTCCGTTGAGAGCTCTGCAACTGGTTACAGAACGCGAACCTCTTGACCGCACAAGACAGGATAAAATAAAAGTGCCTGGAGAAGAGATAAAAACGAGCATAATGGGCCAGACTCTTATTTCTAACGGCTCTTTATATAATGTAGACCAGTCAAAGTTTCCTGTCTGGATGGCGAATGTTAAAATTACAGACCACCAGGCTTCACAAGCAAGCTTTAAGGGATTTGTAATCAGCCGATTTGAGCCGGCTCCAATATTAAAAGACTTTTTACAACAAAGCCATTTCGCAAGATCAGAATATCAGGAAGAGTATGGAAATTACCTGATAAAATATGCATTTTTTCCGACAGAAAGAACTGGATCTCATTTTATCTGGCCTGGAAGCGGGTATACAAACAATTCATCTATGCGAAAAGTTTCTGAAAAGCAGAGATCTGAAACAATTATTTTTCGAAACTCATCAGAATCAGAGGAATTTATAACGAGCAGGATGGACCAGGAGATACCACACATAGCGGTGGCGCTGGCACAAAAACAGGGTTCTGCCACCTCAATATTCAACACCTCGGCAGCAATCAGCCTTGGAAGCATTGTTTATCTGGCGCTTGTATTGATACTTACGGGCAAGCTTCTCGACAGCTTTTTTGTTTCACCAGTAATTGAATTAGCCAGAAGTGCAGAGCAAATAGGCCGTGGCAGCGATGTCTGGAATCTTCATCTCGCTACCGGAGACGAATTTGAGGTTTTAAACAACAGCTTTGCCGGTATGGTCAAAGGTCTGCAACAGCGCAATATGCTACGAGACTATGTTTCTGCCGATGCATACTCTGACATAGAGAACAGCTCGGCACAAAGCCTCGCACCTGGCGGTGAATACCGTGAAGCAACGATTCTTTTTGCCGCCATAAAAGATTATCAGACAATCACTGAAGGCTTCAGTCCATCACAGACAATTGAACTGCTCAACCGGTTTACCACTATCGGGGATGGCATCGTAAAACAGCATGGAGGCAGCATCGACAAGATACTGGGCCAGACCCTGATGTTTGTATTCAGAGAAAGCCATGACGACAAAGAATCGCATGCTCTCAGAGCTGCAAAAACAGCGCTAGAAATTGCAGAAAGAAGCAAAACAGAACGAATACCCGGGATTTATGCTGGTATTGCCTCCGGCACGGTTATTTCTGGAAAAATAGGCTCTTATAAGGGCAAACTTGATTTTACAGTCATCGGGAACCCGGTAAATCTGGCCGCGAGACTCAAAACAGAAGCCACAGAAAGCAACACAGGTATCATCATTTCCGGTTCAACCATGCGTCTTTTAAAAGGCAAAGGAAGGGTTCAGTTTTTACGAAGATGCTCATTAAAAGGAAAAGCTCGTGAATATAATATTTACGAGCTTTGTGACCTTCGCTGAACTGCTTTTAAAAAGTTAGAAACACTGCATTTCGATAGCAAGCTGCTCTGGATGTTTGGGGCAGCGGAAAATATAGAGACAGCCGGCATCACCCCACATAAGATCTACAGCGCTCTCTGAGTCTACCTGGGCAAAAAATTCCATATCATGCTTGCATAATGGACAAACCTGAGTTCCCTGCCCCTGTATCCAGGCGGGATAACCATTGACCCTGGTAAATGGCTCCATTTCGCAGCCGACTTCAAGACCTTCTTCTTCGTAAACACTGACTGGATCTTCAGGGTCAAGCTCTTCACAAAGAGCTGCCACTTCAGGGTAATCGTTTTCAATAGTTTCATAATCTGGCAGAACAAATACCTTTTGCATACTGCAAAGGCATGGTTTAAACAAAGGGTTAACCCCTGTGCCACCAACAAATTTGCCAGCAGATGCTTCAGAGTAAGATTTTATAAGCCATTGGCCCTTTTCGTCATCCGGCCGACCTATGGGTACACAGTCAAAACAATAATAAACGACATGCAAAGCCCCACTCAGTTTGAGTTTGGCATCCTGCTCCGTTTTAAATTGAAACACAAAACTCAAAGGTTTGCCGCAACCGCTACATATAGGCGCTTTATCGCCAGATTCAGCGTAAGCTGGGCCGGCAAAACGTATTTCAGCGGCATGTTCATTTGCAAAGCCTGGTTTTTCAGGCGTTATTCTCAGGCATTCTTTTTTAAGGGCGTTCAGAGCGTTGTGTAATTTATTTTCCACGGACGTTTCTCCTGGTATTCAAGACTTAGCCTATTTTGGCATTGACCCAAAATGCTCATTTACAATCTGCCAGCGGCCATCTTCATGGATCCAGACGAGGGTTCCGCGGCCAAGATTAGTAAATCTCTTACGGTTGATGGTGCCAGACCACTCGAATTGAAATGTACAACTGGCAAAATTATCTCTTTTCATCGTCCAGTGCAAGCCTGAGATCACAAAATTTTCATCCTTGATCATCGAAAAAGTCTTATGAATCGCAAGCCCAACCTGTTTTTTGCCAAAATAAGTGCCCTCAACAAAAACAACAGTGGCATTATCGTGAAAAAATTCCTCTGCGGCATCCCAGCTTTGCGTTGCCAGCGCCGACTCATATTCTCTAAGTGTTTCTTCAACAGTTAATTTCATATATATACCCTATCAGGAGATAATCAGACGGTCAACCGGAAAAGTTGTCAGAAGAGCCTGCCACAGAATCATCCTGTCGAGAACTTCCCGCAAGCGCTTTCCATAATGCCAGGCCACCAACAGCGCCGGTAACTCCCTGTATCGCATTGGGGAAAAGGCTGACTATGGCTGCTGCCCGATCGGTTATGGCAAAAACCGGAAATGTTTTTCCAAGCTCCGGATAAATAAAAGCCTCAAATATAAAATAGCCCCAGATAACCGATGAGCCGCCTAAAAATGCGGCAACCGATGGCCTGAAAAGACTTGCAGAGGTGCTGTTTCTGGCAATAAGCCCGGTAATAAAACCTTCAAAACCTTTAATGACAAAAGTCGCCGGTATATAAACCGGAAAACCGATTGCATCGGCAATTGATGATCCAACGGCACCTGCAATAAAACCGGCGGTTGGGCCAAGCCAGAGCCCGGCCAGAATAATAAATACATCGCCAATATTAAAATACCCATTTGTAGCTGGTATCGGCACACGTATAAACAGAGTCGCCGCAGCAGTAAGAGCTGTCAAAGCTGCTATTACTGCCGTATCAGCAAACGTCCACTTTTTTTCAGTCATCTTTCTCTCCATTGTCATAAAGCTGCTCTATTTCTTCTACCATTACAGGAATCGGCTCAAAAGCAAGAATAATACAGGCAAATATCCACTGAATAATACTTTGCAACAGCCATCTTGAATAAAAAAAAGGAATCGATAACATAGCCCAGTCTTTTCTGTGACGGGGTAAAAGCAGCTGGGGATGTTCTTCTTTCCAGATAAGAAGAAGTCTCGAAATAACATCGCCGACATGTTGAAAAATTCGAAGCGTCAGCGCCAGATGCAAACCAAGGTTTCTGGTATGGCCTCTGGCGCCTGTCATTCTTTTAATAAGGTTTCCGGCTGAAAAAGAATTTATAAACATCAGCGAATAGGGAAAAACCATAAGAATGTTATAAAAAAGTTTAAGAAGGCGAATTGAAGAGGCCTGTGAATCATGAAAAATAGAAACCGGCAGAAGCTTTCTAATAAGAGCCCCTAGCAGAACCGTTGTTAACGCCATCATAAAAGCGCCGGCGAGATATTCTAAAAACTTTCGATAGCCAAGACTGAAGAGGCACACCGACCAGATAATCAAAGTAAAGGTGGCAACAGAGAGTATTTCGGCAAGCGCTTCGCCAAAATATTCTTTCAGACCAACCGCAACAGCCGATGAGGGCAAGGTAGAAAATAAGGGCATACCCGTCAGCAGCAATAAAGCAAGCTTTAGCCACCAGGAACCTATATTTTGAAATTTATACGAATCAAGCATGAGATACCGTCTCTCGATAAGACATCTCGATTTCGCCCGCAGCCGATTTTGCAAGCTGCAGATTACTTGCAGTCATTGCGTGCCACTCTGGCTGATGCGAAATGATGGCAACGGCTGTGCCAAAAGAATGAGACAGAACAACTGTGTGATAAACCAGTTTCATCGCATCAGAACGCGAAAGCCCCCAGCCAGGCTCATCCAGCAAAAGCAGTGCGGGAGGATTCACCAAACGTTCGCTTATCAGGGCGATTTTAGCCGCCAACAGAGAGTGCTCTGAAGTTTTTTCGCAATTGGCCGAGCTTTTAGAGATGATTTTTTGCGACAGATTTAAAAACAGATTATTGGCAATCTCTGCACCCTTACTATAAATACTGAAAATATTACTGCGATGTTCAAGAATACTCTGAGCAAAAAGCTGACTTATCGATTCCTGAAAAAGCAGTCTGACAGAGGAATTACCATGGACGGATTTTACGTTGGCATAACCCGAAGAGAGCTGAAAAATACCGGCCAGTAAGCGAGCAAAAACACTTTTACCAACACCATTGTCGCCAGTAATAAATACCGGCGACTTTAATACGCAGCTTCTGGAACCGGAAAAATTATAAAAAATTCGACTCTCGGGGTGATAAACGGGAAACTGAATTTCTGGAAAACAAATGACTGGCCGGTCAAACTGCACCATAAAGCTCATTGGAGAAACACTGGCAAATGAGTCAAAAGATTCTGAGTAAGATGAATCAAGAGGGTCGCCATCCAGAATCGCGGTTTTCACCGATAAGTTCTCATCATTAAAGCTTGCAACAAGGTTATGCCAGAGAGAATAACGTGCCCTGTTCAGCCAGAAAACCGGATTACATGCCAGAAGCCCGCTGACGGATTTTTTTTGAGCGTAGGCCTTGGCGTAATTAAGCAATAGTAACTCCCCTCCCGACAAGGTAGAAACAGGCTGTGTAAGCTTTTCTCGATCAAGACCAAATAGCTCCATGAGCCCAATAACCGCATCAGGGTCAACGGGCAGTTTGCTGAGCAACATGGCAGAGGTAAGAACATCAAGAGGGTTTGGTAAAGCAAGCCCCTGCGAAGGCTCGGGAAGAATCATCGCAAATCGATTTCGGACAGTAGAACGCTCACTGGCAAACCATTGTGAAAAACCATTAAAAAATGGCTTCTGGCCGGCAGCAAGATTCGGAAAGAAAATGCCAGTTTCAGCAACAAAAAAATCTACCAGACTTTCAAACTTGCTGAAATTTAAAAGTTCGAATTGTGACACATTATGATCCAGCTTATATATTATTTTCAGTAAAAAATACCAGACTCGTCAAACGTCTAAAATGGAGAGAGCCTCGCAACAGAGTTACGAGGCTCTCATAGACCTGGCGGCGACCGACTCTCCCACGGAGTTGCCCCCGCAGTACCATTGGCG
>SABV01000008.1 GCA_009928855.1 Erysipelotrichia bacterium
CAGAGGCTTTTTCTACTACATCAGATGTTACTGGCGCGGCTTCCAAGGAGACAATCTCTACTTCACCGCTGACCATTTCGACCTTGAGAGGCTTCTGAAACCAGTTCCATTCAGGGGGAATTTCAGTTGGCACTTTTTCGACAGCCTTTTTAGCCTTGCGGGCAGACTTTTTAGAAACCGCAGGCGTTTTTTTAGCTGAAACTTTTTTTACTTTTTCGACCTGAGCCGATTTTACTTCTGCCGGCTGGTGTTCAGCAAATTTCTCTGGCTTTGCAGCAGCTGCTGGCTCAGAGGCAACAAGTTGGGCAGGTTCTACCTGAATCTTTGGCTGAGGCGCAACCGGAGGAGTTTTTGCCTTCGTTACCTCTGTAGATTCAGAAGCAACAACCTCTGTTTTTGTAGAGATAGCAGGCGGCAACAATGGAGCCGCTGCTACAGCTGCCAGATCTGGCGGAGCAACAGGTGCTTCTAACGCTTCAACTGCACCGCGCCGAATTTCTTTATCTGACCACAGCTGCACGGCCATAAAACTGGCCGACAGCATAAATCCAACCCCCAGGGTCATTAAAAATGGCAAACCCTGCCGTTTTTTTAGCAATTTCATCGGGTTCTCTCCTCGAAACGATTCTAATGCACAACCACAAGGTAAAGAGATATATTCTATTTGTTATCAATAACAAGCAGAATTTTATTAAACCTCGGAAGCTAACAGAGGAATCAGTCAGAAAAAGCAGAAAACAGCCAGATGACGGTTCGCCCTTAATCTTATATCAAGACTTCTTCATTCGCTCCAGATAATCACCTGTGCGAGTATCAACTCTGATAACTTCACCAGCTTCAATAAACATTGGAACGGTACAAACGTGGCCGCCGGCACACACCACCGGTTTATTTGTACCGCTGGCAGAATTACCTTTAACATTGGGTGGAGCCTCAATAACTTCAAGCTCTACGGACGGCGGCAATTCAACACCAATCGCTCTGCCTTCATAAGTCTTGACATAGAGTTCCATCTGTTCTTTGAGAAATTTAGTCTGGTCACCAAGAATATCTAACTCCATTTCCATTTGTTCATAGGTCTGCATATCCATGAAATGAAGGAAGTTGTCAGAGGTGTACAGATATTGCATCAGCTTGGTCTCAACAGTAGCTTCATCAACTTTTTCGGTTGTCTGATAGCGCTGAATGAACGTTGCGCCGGTTTTAAGGCTTTTTAACTTGGCCTGAGCCATTGCTCGCCAGTTACCCGGACGGACGAACTCTATATCGACGATCTGACAAAGATCTCCGTTATAAAGTATTACCATGCCTTTTCTCAAATCGTTTGCAGTAATTGCCATAGTATTCTCCCTGGCTGGAATTTTATCGGCAGATTATAGCATATTTTATACCATATGGTAAAAAAAACATCAGAGACAGAACAAACATAAACAAACACATTTCACGTTTTTTTCAGCCGCAGCATTATTTATCATTTTACGCAAATTACACAAAACCTTTTTTCAGAATTCGACTGTTATCATTTTTAAAAAACAAAGAAACAGAGAAAAAGGAAACGCAGCTGCAAAAGATTTTTTTCACAAATACGCGGCTCTCGAAAACCAATTATCAAAATATAGACATGCAAGCAAATTTTTCAAAACCAGAAGTCATGCAAACAAAAAAACGGTCGGCAAAGACATAATCAATAAATAGATAGCGATAAAATCGCCATCTATTTAAATAATGATAACAAATAAGAGGGTTTATTAATTCTTTTTATCTTTCTACTGTGAAAGAGGGAGTAAACACTAAGTCTTTTTTTTTGCCTACCGATAGATTCTATAGATACTACAGAGTCAAGTGCAAAAATTGTCGCTCAATAATGAGGTAAAAATTAAGCCGACAATTTTCAGCACAAGAATGCAGGAGGCAGACAGTTGTTAAGCAAAATCGTTCAAGGCATTATCCAGGGGTTAACTGAATTTCTTCCGGTTTCAAGCTCAGGTCACCTCACCCTTTTCCAATATTTTTCAGGAAACCATAACCTCGAAGAAAACATGCTAACCGACATTGCCCTGCACTTTGGCACTCTGATTGCCGTATTATTTTACTTTCGCAGCGACATAGTCCCCTATTTCACCCCCGCCGGCTGGAGAGATGCAGCAAGGCGAAGAATGGCATTTTTAATAATCACTGCCAGCATCCCGACTGCGGCAATCGGCCTTATATTTAAAAAACAGTTTGAAGCTGCTTTTGCCGAACCGCGGCTTGTCTGCGTTGCTCTTTTTATAACGGGACTGGGTTTGATGCTTTCAGAAAAACTCAAAAACAGGTTTGCTCAAACTGAAATCGCTGAATTTTCGTATTCAAAGGCAATCGCGACAGGCATAGCCCAGGGATTGGCGATCACGCCGGGAATATCAAGATCAGGCGCAACAATTGCTACAGGTCTGCTGCTCGGCCTTAAAGGCGAAGAAGCAGCCAGATTTTCATTTTTACTTATGATTCCGGCAGTTGGCGGTGCCACACTGTTGGAGGTTAAAGACATTGTTAAGACCGGGCTCCCTGGCGGCATAGAAATTTCTGCAACTCTAGCAGGCACTGTTGCTGCAGCCATAACCGGTTTTCTCGCCCTCAAATTGCTCGTATATATAATTAAAGAACAAAAGCTGTCGTATTTTGCCTATTATCTCTTTTTGGTTTCGACAGTCAGTCTGATTTTTATTCAATTCGCGGGGAAATAAGATGAGCACCAAAAAAATACTTTTACCAGAAACCAATGTAAAAGATCGCAGCAAACCCAGAAGAAGCAGAGCCGACAGTCAGGAACGACGACCCAGAGTGGCTTCCCGCAGCAGCACCAGGTCGATGCCACTGGTCACCGACACCAGACAACGAAACGAAGCGATAGGACTGGTAATGGTTGGCACCAGCGCCTTTGCGCTTTCTCTGATTCATTATCTCAGCTCTTCAAAAATACCGGGTCTCATAAATGCAAGCATGGTGTATCTAGGTGTCGGCGTCTATATTCTGCCGATATTAGTTGGCTTGATGGGCATTCAAAGGTTTCTTGAGAGGCCATTCAAGAATTTTGCATGGCGCATTGCCGGTTGTCTCGGCGTTATGACTTTTGGGCTCGGCCTTCTGAGAATGGAAGGGGGCAAACTGGGCGTTCATGCATTTGACTTATTTGCGGGCATTTTTGGGCCAGTCCCGAGCAAGGTGCTTTTTGTATTTTTACTGATGTCCTCGATGATTTTTGCTCTCGACATACTTTATAAAGACCTGCTTGCCGCCTCTCTTGTTATCGCCAGTCTAACGACCAGACTGATCATATTTACATGGGAAGTAACACTTGCAGTCCTGGCAATGGCAATCGGAGCGGTTAAAACCACCGGTGATCTTATTTTTGCAATATCAGACCGTGTCAGACAAACTTTCAGCGAGCAGAACATTGATCCATCGGCTCAGCTGGGCAAGCTCCTTTCATTCAAACCACGGCAACAGGCAGATGAGCTGTGCGAAGAAATCATGGAACCCATACCGGCCACCAGCGGAATCAAAAATGTTTCAGCAGAAGAGGCTACGGTCATACCAGTTCCCCGCTGCTGGCAAAACAGTGAGGAAATGAATCCAAACGCTTCGGTCACACCTCAGAATGACATGCCCTCAGTCGCAGGAATATCTTTACAGGTAACCCACATTGCTGCCGAATGCCTTATTACACCTCATTCAATCGCAGAGACCTCTCCCCTCCCCCACCTGAAAAACGAAGAACAAAACCCTGAAGATCTTCATGTGCTTGTAAGCTTTGAAGATGAAGATGAAGACGAAAACAATGACGATTACAACCAGGAAGAGCATGAAGAAAATACAGACAATAAAACCTCTGGTTCTGAGAATGGCGTACAAACAGTTTCTCGTGAAACAGCGAATTCTGAAGAGCCTGTTTATCTTGAAGACAACCGCATTGACCATGAGATAAAAAATACCGCCTCAGAAAAACGCGTCACCGGGGTTAAACAATACACAGAAGCCCAGTTGCCGCCCCTGGAAATTTTTAAAATTCCGCCGCCACGCGACAATTCTGCAGTTCAGTCAGATTTAAGCCAACGCTCTGCATTTCTTTTGAAAACTCTCGAAGAATTCGGCATTAAAGCCACTGTCACCGATATCGTTGAGGGGCCAGCCGTTTCAAGATTTGAACTGAAGCCGGCTCCTGGCGTAAAAGTCGCCCGCATCACCTCTCTTGTCGATGATATCGCACTGGCTCTGGCCGCCCCGTCTATACGAATTGAAGCTCCAATACCTGGCAAGCCGGCGCTTGGCATCGAAATTCCAAACACAAACCCAACCCCTGTCTATTTTTATGACCTGCTGAAAAACGAAAAATTCAATAAAAACCAGATTCCGCTGAACCTTGCCCTCGGAGTCACAATCAACGGGAAACCTGTTTTTGCGGATCTTTCTGAAATGCCACATCTTCTCATTGCCGGTTCTACAGGTTCTGGGAAATCTGTCTGCGTCAACACAATCATAGCGAGCATTCTATTTCAGGCACGCGCTGACCAGGTGAAGTTCGTAATGATAGACCCAAAAATGGTTGAATTATCCACATACAATGGCATTCCGCACCTCATCGCACCTGTAGTAACAGATCCGGCCAAGGCTTCGGCTGCACTGATGTGGGCAGTAGAAGAAATGACCCGCCGTTATGAAATACTTGCCGGTTGCGGCTGCAAGAAAATTTCGACTTATAATGAAGAACTTGAAAGATTGCGCAAAGATATTGATGCCGACCTTGAACCTATGCCATTCATAGTCATAGTTATCGACGAACTTGCTGACCTGATGATGACGGCTTCGGTAGAAGTAGAAGGGTCGATCTGCCGCCTTGCTCAGATGGCCCGCGCAGTTGGCATGCACCTTATCATAGCCACGCAGCGCCCTTCCGTAAATGTATTGACCGGTTTAATCAAGGCAAATTTACCAACAAGAATTGCATTTTCGGTAACATCTGCGATAGACTCTAGAACTATCCTTGATGCCAAAGGTGCCGAACGACTTCTCGGAAAAGGTGACATGCTGTTCATCCCGAAGGGTCGTAACAAGCCCCTGAGGTTACAGGGTGCATTCGTCTCAGATCGCGAGCTCATGGATCTGGTGGAATTTGTCAAGGGTCAGGGCCAACCGGAATATATGGATATTGCGCCGACACAGACAGAGGATGACGGAGACGATGATGATGGAGATTGCGATTCTGGAGACTCCGACTCTCCTCTTGTAGACCAGATTCTCAAGTATCTTGAAACTCAGGAAAAAACTTCTACAAGCATGCTTCAAAGAAAGTTCAGAATCGGTTATAATAGGGCGGCCAGAATTATGGATCAGCTTGAGGAAAAAGGTCTGGTAAGCCCCATGGATGGCGCAAACAAACGCAGAGTTCTCATCGGAAGGAGTAACACTCAGGTATGACCAAGGAAATATGCCCTTTTCTGAGCAGACTGAGAGAAGATAACCAGCCTGGAGGAAGTTGCATCCAGGAGCAATGTATGTTCTACCACACCCAGGATTCAAGGTGCATTTTCCTTGAAATCGGCAGTGCTTCGCACGAATATCTTGACTCGTTGAAGAGACTGGCAGAGCAAAATGAGCTTATGCTCATGAAAGACAGAGTCAGCGCTTTTTCGGCTGATGAAAAAAACGAACGTGTCAGGCTATACATGAATCAGGCCGGAGTTTACAAAAACAAAGGCAATTTTGCCAAAGCTCTGCTTGATTATAAGAAATCTCTCATTCTTGACCCCGAGAATCCTGCGATTCATAAAGCACTAGGCGATATTTACTCGGTTCAGGGCATTCTGGATGAATCGATATCATCTTACCGCCAGTCATTAAAAGGCCTTCCTGAAGATGGGGAAACCTGGATCCGGCTTATTCTGCAATATCGCGCGCTCTGGTCTAACCTTCCTGACACAGAACATCGCTATAAAGAAATTATTGCAAAACTTCGCGAGGAACTGCGCATTGTTGAGAGCGAATCAATAGCAAACTGCATTATCGGCAATGCTTATCTGATTCTGCACTCACAGGATTCCGACAAATTTATAGATCAACGCAAAGAAGCTCAGACCCTTCTCGAAAGAGCCGTTGAGATAAACCCGGCCAATCTCTGGGCCAATCTTGGTATAAAAGACATTAAGATCTACGATGCTGATTTTGACGGCGCACTGGGGCAGTTGTTGAGCGCACTCAAACACATGCCTGAAGATCCGCGACTTAATTTTGAACTTGGCGAATGTTACCTGCTCTCTCAGGCTGAACACGCTATGATAGCAGGAGATGCGCTGACAAAAGCCTACGAAAGCTACCGCAAGGTTCTGGACCTGAGCCCCGGTTATGCCCCCGCCTACTTCCGCATGGGCTATATTGCCGAGCAGAAAGCGAACTACGACCAGGCCATCGACTATTACCAGCAAGGCATAAACATCAACCCGACCAATATTTTTGCACATTTCAGACTGGGCAAAATTCACCTGCTGATGGGCATGTATGAGCTTGCGGTGACCCGCTTTAAAGAAGTCATCGATTTGTCAAAAAATCGTGTTCATGACATTTATCAGGAAGGCTATCTTTTCAACAAGCTGCGATTTTTTAAAGAAGCCAATGCTCTCGGAGCATGGATAGAGCTTGGCAAGATATATGTCAAACGCCGCCAGTATGATGAAGCGTTTGAAGCTTTCCAGAAGGCTCTCGACATAGACAAGTCCAGCCCGCTTGCGATCATGAACCAGATTGATCTTTACAAAATCAGAACAGCAGAAAGCAAAGACACAGAAACTCTTTACAACAAGTATATCGAGCAGTATAAAAATTCTGCGATGGTTGACTTCCAGAATCCGGTTTCTCACTTTGCCCTGGCTTACGCCTGCCAGATTTTGCCTTCAGTGCTTCCTGAAAAGCAGGAGGAGCGTCTGGAAGAAGCTCTCAATGGCTATCAGATGGCTATAAACCTTACGCCTGATTTTAAATGGGCTTACTGGGGACTGAAAAACTCTTATCTTGCCGCCGTTGAAGATTCTGTTCCTCTCTTCGACCAGGCGTTGGAAGCATGTAAGCTGGTTACTGAGCTTGATCCTGAAGATCCCCGTGCATATTATGAGACGGGCGATGTCTATCGCAAAATGGGCAACCTTGCCATGGCTATGGACTGCTTCATAAAAGCTGCCGAAAAAGACAAGACGTATATTCCGGCTTATCTTAACATGGCCGAAATCAAATTTACTGAGCAAAAAGCAGAAGAGGCCATCAAGCTCTATCAAAAAGTAATTCGCATCAACCCGAATTTTGCGCAGGGTTATTACGAGCTTGGGCGCGTTTACAAAGAAACTCACGAAAACGAAAAAGCACTGGCCAATTTGCGCAAAGCAATTGAACTTGACATTGATTACACCGAAGCACATTTCGCAATAGGGGAAATCTGCTTCGAAGAAAATCAGGATGAAATAGCAAGAATAAGGTTTACCAGGGTAGTTGAGCTTGCCAGATCTCACGCCAAAGCTCATTATTATCTTGGCCTTCTGCATTACCGAAATGGCAGATATCAGCAGGCTATCGAAGAATTCAACACAGCGATAGACCTTTCTCACCAGCCATCTCGCATTCAGTTTGATCTGGCGCGCCTGTATGCAGACGCCGGCAACTGGGCCGAAGCGAAAAAAATTCTCGAAATTGTTCTTGCCGCCGAACCCGGCTTTGTGAATGCTGCAATTCAGTATGCACAGACCCTTGAGCATCTTGATATGATCAAGGAGGCCGAAGAAGAATACCTGCGAGCACTTGAGCTTTCACCAGAGTGCCTGGCTGCGCACGAAAGCCTCGCCAAACTCTACGAATCAACGAGCCAGATCTACAAGGCAGAAGATGAACTGCGCAAGGTTGTGGTCATAAAACCAGATCATGTTGAAGCACAAATGTCGCTGGCCAAAATATACATTATTCGAGATCTTCACGACAAAGCTCTAGACGCACTTCACACTGTAGTAGACATAAAACCTGATATTTTTGAGGTCCATCTTGAACTTGGCCGCCTCTATCATCACAAGCACGCTTTGCCAAAGGCAGTAGAGTCTTACACAAGTGCCATAAGTATAAAGCCAGGTGCTCCTCAGGCCCACGTCGAACTTGCAGAAGTTTATCTTGACATGGACAAATCGGCGAATGCCATCAAGGAGTTCACACTCGCCCTGGAAATCGACCCATCTCTGGTCGAAGCTCTGGCAAACCTTGGCGATCTCTACAATATCTCTGAGCAGTATGAACTTGCGGGAAATTGCTATCGCAGACTTGTAGAACTCGATCCACAGAATCACTCAGCACGATTCAGACTGGCCGAAACCTATTATCACTGCGGTCAGCTTGAAAAAGCGCTTGATGAATATCTCAAAGTAGCTGAAATCAATGAAGAGCGCACAGATGCTCTGGTAAGACTCGGCAAAATTTACAGTTCCCTCGAAAAATGGGAAGATGCAGCACGCTTTTATAATCGCGTCTTTGAAACAGACCCGCGCAACTCAATCATCCACTTCGAACTTGGCAAGGTTTATGACCACCTTAATCGTCTGACTGACGCCCTCAAAGAATTTGAAGCAGCCCTGGAAGGCGAGCCCAATAATCCCGAAATTCTTACGCATATTGGCTTGATTCATCGCAAACAGGGCAATCTGGATATGGCCATAGAGCGCTTTAACCGTGCTATTCAGATTGACGCAACCAATCCTCTGCCGCATCGAGAACTGGCAATGGCCTACATAAATAAGGGCCGTGTCGATAAAGCAATTGGAGAATTCAAAGAAGCACTGAATTACGAGCCTGGCAACATCACTGTCAATACAGAACTGGCAAAAGCTTATGCCAGCCAGGGAATCATCGACGAAGCAATAGAAGCCTATCGCAAAGTTATTTCCATTGATCCTCGCAATTCGGCAGCCCATTTTGAACTTGGCCTCATTTATTCGACCCAGGGCCAGAATGACAGTGCCATAAGTGAATTCAAAACCGTAATTGGACTTGCACCGGAACACAGACGGGCACACCTTGAACTCGGGCGTCATCTGCGCGACACAGGCCGCACTGAAGAGGCAATCGACGAGTTCGAACAGGCAAGCCGCCTTGACCCTGAAAATGCAAGCATCTACTATGAACTCGGCGAGATCTATTATCTTCGCGAAGAGCATCAGGATGCCATGAATATGTTCAATAAGGCGCTGAAGCTTCAGGGAGACTATGTTGAAGCATACCAGAAGCTTGGCAGCATACATGCGTCTCTCGAAGAATGGAGTGAGGCGCGGGGTTATCTTGAAAAAGCCGTAGCACTCGAAGCAGAGAACTATGTCGTATACAAGGAGCTTGGCGAAGTATGCGAAAAGCTTGGTGATACACAGGGTGCGATCAGTTCGTTTGAAAAAGCTCTTGAATTCAAGCCGGGTGATTTAAACATCATTTATCGACTTGGCGCACAATACAAACAGAACGGAAATTTTGATGGCATGGTCACTCTATACGGACATGCTGTAGAAGCCGCTCCCAAAAACGCCCTTTTCTACTTTGAACTTGGCGAAGCTTATTACGGCAGAGGTCAGCAAAACGAGGCCATCACGAATTTTGAGCAGGCACTTAGTCTCAATGAAAATCTTATCGAATGTATTTATGCTCTTGGCGGCATTTTCTGGGAAAACCAGAGCTTTGAAAAAATGGTAAGGCTCTACAAAAAAGCCATAAATCGTTATCCGACAAACAGCAAGGCCCACTTTGAGCTAGGAAAAGCTTATTATAAACTGCTCAAGATTGGTGAGGCCATTGATGAGTTCAAGAAAGTAATAAATCTCGACTCTAACCACCCGGAAGTCTATTTCGAACTTGGGCGACTCTATTTCGACAATGGAATGCTTAAAGAAGCCGCTGAAATTCTAGAAAAAGCAGTGGCAATAACCCCTGAAAACGGCGAAGCTTTCTTTCTTCTGGGTAAAACCTACGAAGGACTCAATGAAAAACACAAGGCGACCGAAGCATTCAAGAGCGCCAAGGGCCAAATGGAAGAGAACTATGAAGTTCTGCTCAGGGTTGGGGCCGATTGTCTCGAAAAAGAAGCCTTTGCAGATGCATTGAAAGAGTTACAAAAGGCCTCTGAATTCGCCGAAGCCGGCTCAATGGTATATTTTCTGCTTGGAAAAGCCTATCGAGGGCTGGGACAGAATGAAGAAGCGGTAAAAGCGTTCGAAAAAGCTGATGAACTAATGGAAACCGAAGAAAAATGACAAACAGCGCGAACAATTTGCGGCAGCACGACAATAAAACAAAGAAATTGCAACAGCAGGTAAGGAGACATCCGAATGATTAACCGCTGGGAAATCCTTCTGGAAAAAGGGCAGACATATTATGATCTGCAAAACTATGAAAAGGCCAGCGCCACGCTTGATAAAGTTCTGCAGGAAAAACCCGACTTTGTGCCGGCAATCAAATTGCTTGCAGATTGTCAAAAGCTTTCCGGGAATAAAACAGAAGCTATCAGGGCGTTTGAAAAGGTTATTGAACTTTCGCCATCGGATGCGCCAGCTCTGAGCTCGCTGGGATCGCTGTTTCTTGAAACAGGTCAGACAGACAAAGCAATTGAAATATACAATAAAGCAATTTCGCTCGAACCCGATAACAAGCAGTTGTTATTCGACCTTGGGCAGCTTTATCTGCAGCGCAACACCATAGAGCAGGCTGAAAGGTTTTTTAATAAAGCGCTTGAGCTTGATCCGGATTTTTTTAGAGCAATAATTGAACTGGCTCGCCTCAAAATCACGGCTAATGATATCGATGGTGCGATCTCTCTGTATCAGAAAGCCATGGAACTAGACACAGATAACGCCTCTCTGCACGCCGAACTTGGTGAAGCTTATGAATTCAATGGTCAATATAATGATGCCGCCATGGAATACAAAAAAGCAGAATATCTTGACCCGAACAACCCGGCGATTCATTTTAAGCTGGGAAAAGACCTCGAATCACGCGGTAAATACGAGGAGGCGCTGGAAAAATACCAGGCGGTAAAAGAGCTGGACGCCAACAACGTAGAGCTTTACTACCGATGCGGGAAGCTTTATCAACGTCTGGACATGATCAACGACGCCCTCCGGGAATTCGAAGCAATTGCCAGAATGAAGCCGGACTGGCTTGAAATAAGGTTTGAACTTGCCAGTCTTTATGGTGAAAGAGGCGAGTATGATCTTCAGATAAAAGAATTTGAGGCCATTGCAGCTCACGACACCTCGTCGCCAGATGTCATGAAAAATCTCGCTGCTTCTTATGCAGCCAACGGAGAGCTTGACAAAGCAATCGATTGTTACAATCAAGCTCTGGCATCTATTCCAGGAGATTATGAAACGCTGGAACGGCTATATGAAGTTATACTTGCCGGCGGGGATGCCACAAACTGTCTTGAAGCACTTGAGGCTCTCAGCCTCAGCCGTTCAGATGATCCTGAGCTTGCTTTAATTATTGCGCGTGCCTATGGCGAAAAAGGAATGATAGAAGAAGCAAATGCCTTTTACATGAGGGTTCTGGAGCTGGATCCAGACAGGCACGATATCAAGGGTGAACTTCGCCTTATTTACCGCAGTAAAGGCATGGTCAATGAAGAAATCGACGCCATCAACACCCTTCTTGAGTCAGACTCTGCAAACATTGAATTATTGAAAGATCTTCAGGAACTTCAACTAAAAACGGGAAAAGAGCGCGAAGCCATCAACACCCTGCTGCGCCTGCATCAATTATCCCCGTCTGCCAACTGGCTTTCAATGCTTGGCAAAATATATATAAAACTCGGATTTATAAATGAAGCCGTCACTTCATTGCAGCAAGCGCTGCAATTAAACCCTGAAGATACAACCCCTCATGAAACTCTTGCTGAAGTTTATAAACAGCGTGGCATGAACGAAGACGCCATACGCTCATACAACATTATTATTCAGCGCAATCCCGACAATCTAAAGGCCCACCTTGACCTTGGTGAACTCTACAAAGCGCTTGGAAGAACACATGACCAGATAGCCTCTCTTAAGCAAGCTATCGCACTGGGCGTCACCGACCCAAGACTTCTGCTGGAACTCGGAAGTCTTTTGTTACAAGAAGGCGACAGCGAAAATGGCCTGGCCTACCTGGAACAAGCCAAAGACGCTTCACAAGGCTCAGACGCGATTATCAACAATCTGATAGACGTTTATCTATTACGCAACTTTCACCAGGAAGCTCTCAGCGAAATAGAAAACTTGCGTCAGCGCAATCCGGAAAACGTCGCTCTTTACCTCAAAATGGCGCGTATTTACCAGAGTCGCCAGATGTTTGAAGAAGCCCTTGAAATACTTAATCAAGCAAGAATGGTTGCGCCACAGGACATCTCGATAACGATAGAAATATCTCGACTGTATATGGCTGCCGGGGACTATCACCGCGTCATAGAAATTCTTCAGGATGCCCGCCAGACTCAGCCAGGTAATAACGAAATAGGTTCGATAATTTCTGAGGCATATGCCCACTCTGGAGACCATGAAATGGCGATAATGGAACTCAAAACCATTATAGCCAAAGATCCCGACAATGTAGATGCCCGCATACAGCTGGGCCGGGTTTATTCGATAAGCAATATGATCGACCAGGCCACGATGATGTTCAAAAGCATTATCACAGACCATGCAGACAATGCTCTCGCCAGAGTGGAACTAGGGCGCATATACCTGAACATGGGCAAGGCCTACAGCGACAACAATCTGCTTGAATCTGGCGTTGCAGAGCTCAAGGCAGCGCTGAAAATAGACAATAACTGCCTGAGTGCTCACTTCGAACTTGGGACTGCCTATAATGATTCAGACAGAGTCGATGAAGCCCTTGTCGAGTTCACAAAAGTGCTCGAGCTCGACCCGCTGCACATTGCCGGCAAAGAATATTACAATTCACTGATAAACATAAAACTGGATTCTCAGACAAACGATGCCATCAAACAGGCTCGAATCTTTACAGAACGAGGCATGTTTAAAAATGCCATCGTCGAATACGAAAAAGCCATTGAAATTCAGCCACAGAACCATGTCGCATGGTATGAGCTTGGCAACCTGCATTTCGAAACAGAGTCATACCAGAAGGCACTCGAAGCTCTTCAGAAAGCCAAAGAAATAAACCCGGAGCAACCGGAAATATATATTTCACTGGCACAGACTTTTATCAAAACCGACCAGCCCGACGAAGCGTCTATCGAGCTGCAAGAATTGCTGGGCATGTTCCCTGATCATTTTAACGGCCTTTATATGCTCGGAAAAATATTTCAGGAAAAGGGCTGGGCAGACGAAGCCATCGAAAAATATGAAGCTGCCTATGCAATCGTTCCTACCGAGATTGAGCCGATTCTGCAGCTCGGCATTCTGCGCAGGGATCGAAATGAATACGACGAAGCAAGAATGTGGTTTCAGAAGGTTATCGAGCTTGATGCCGGTAATAGCGTGGCATCCGACTTTTTCGCCAATCTATCAGCCTCTCAGCGAAGTCAGGAAATAGACGAAGCTTTTGCCAAGGCGGCGGAAGCAGAGAACTCAGGCGATGTCGATACCGCGATCATGCACTACGACAGCATAATAGATCTCGACAACCACAATCTGGATGCGAGATTCAAGCTCGGCACCCTGTATGAATCAAAAAACATGTTCGACGAAGCCGCCTTTGAATACGAACAGGCACTCGAAATAGACAAAACGGCCAGATACAAGGAGCTGCCTCTGCGACTTGGCAACCTTCACGTTCGCAAAGGAAAAATTGTCGAAGCAGTGCAATCGCTGACAATCGCGAAAAAATACTTTCCAACCAATGTTGATATCCGCATAGAACTGATTACTCAACTCAAATTCAAGGCACTAAACAATTTCGCTTCAGCCGAAGAACTCGAAGAAATCAATCAGACAATCAGGGCAGCAGTAGCAGATGGTCAGAACTTCTGCGACTGGATAGAGCTGGGGCTGTTCATTTCAAAAGGCCTGGACGCCTCTATTGATGAAGAAAGCGCCATTTCACAATCGATCGAATGTTTCCAGAAAGTTCTCGATATGGACCCGAACAATATTTTTGCCATGACAGAACTGGCAAAAGTTTATCATCGCCGCAACATGCTTAACGAAGTAGAAACCATCTACAAACAGATTCTCGAAAAAGACCCAGAAAGCAGCTATGTTCACAAAAAGCTTGCTGATCTCTACCATGCGCTGAACAGATTTGCAGAAGCTCTGTCTGAGTTGCGACAGCTGCTTGAAATTGAGCCGCTCAACGGCGATTATCACATGAAAATTATCGATATCAGCAAAGAAATGCTTGCGAAGGCTCAAGACAGAGATCGTCAACTTCTTGCACTCCTCAAAGAGTATCAGACGCGCGCCGAATCGAACCCCAAAGACACCATGTCAAATTTCAGTCTCGGCTATGCGTTTATAACTCTTGGCTCAGGGTTTACTCCGACTGAAGAAGAGCAGCAAAAAGCTGTTTACTACTTCAAGCTTGCGAATAGCTGCGATCCGAACAATCTATGGCCATACTGGGGTCTTAAAATTGTTTACAGCAAACAGTCGATCAGTGGTAAGCGCATGTATGACGAAGCAATTGCCATTTGTCGCAAGGCTCTTAAAGCGGACGAAAATAGTCCCCGGGCTCACTATGAACTCGGTGAAGCCTACAACGAGAACTATGATGTCAATATGAAAAACGAAGCGATGCAGGAATACCGAAAGGCAATTCAGCTTGATCCCAACTATATCGAAGCCCACTTCAGACTCGCAAGCATTTACAGGGTAAAAAACATGTATGATCGAGCCAGCGAAGAATACAATAAAGTAATAGAACTTGATCCAACCGGATCACTGGCCAATGACGCCAAGCGCTCGCTCGTTCATATTGAGAGATCAAAGGGCGAAAGCTGACCCACAGCATCTTTACCAGAGCAAAACAACCCCTGATGAAAAATTCATTCAGGGGTTGTTTTTTATCCCGACATTATTGACTTTATACAACAAACCAGAGTATCCTTGCCCGGAAAAACAGGCTTAAACTATTTACGATCAATCATCAAAAAAGGAAACCCCTTATGAAAACATACAGAAATCTTGCACGAAAATCAGGCGCCGGGCTGGTTATTGCGATAATGTTCATGCTGTTGATCCCTTGCTTACTCACAGCAGAAACAGAGGGCAAATATAAAGTTCCGCAAAACTCTCTGAGCTATTTTTTGCAGGCTCCCGCAGCGGATGCCTCAAAGACCGAAGTCCCCGAAAGCACTGCAAAAGAGGTTGTTCAAACACAAACAGTCGCCGAAACCCAGACTAACAAAGAGCCTGCTGCAATAGTCGAGCTTGGCAATTTCACAGAAGCCCCGCCGGTACAGCTGCCAGAAACTGCAATCATCGAATCAGCAGCCCCTGTTGCAGAAGGAACCACAGAAATACCAACAATATCTTCACCCTTACCGGAAACAGAAACCCCGGCGAATGCTGCTCCAATTTCTATTGATGCGCCTCAACCTCTGTCTGTCGAAGCGTCTGTTGAGCAGAAAGATGTTGCACCACTATTTTCGATGGCACTGGCCAAGATGCAGCAAACAAAAGCACATCGTCAGGCTGAAGCAGAAAGACTTGGAATTGTATTACCAAGCCAGGGCGGAGACATCGCAAGCGTATCGCCGGCCTTAAGCAAAATACAACAGACAATCAGAACTATAATAAACCGCTAGGCTGAATCTCAGTCGCCATAACCGCCAACAAATAAACTGTCAAAAGGCTGTAACTTGATATTGTGGCGCGGATCGTCTTCCATGGCCAACTTAAGGTTTATTTCCATGTGACTGAATTTGAGCTGCCCATCGACGAGCTCACGCCTGAAAAGATCAGCTTCTGAAAAGCCATTGGCCTGAATCCCGCCGCATGCTTCAACGACAGACTTAACAGTCATATCAGGTTCAAACGACAGAGTAGAAGGCTTATCTACAAGACCTTCAACAGAAACTGGCGCGACTTTCTCTATCCATTCGCGTGCAAACAGAACCACCCGGTCACCCGGCCTCAAAAAAATATCACGTTTTTTATCACCACCAAGAACCGCTGCCGGAGAAAAATTAAGCACATCATATTCACCGTTGGCCGAGCCTTCACGTAAAATCTCTGCATATTCCAGCGCGACCTTTTCATGGTCCGAAAACTCTTTCAGAACATCAGACAACTGCAACTCCCTGCTACAGACGAACCGCTGCGGGCTCCCCAGCCCCTCCAGGGTCACATAGCCCTGCCGATCGGCCTCCAGCTTTGTGACGTTTATTTCGTCATCAGCAAGAACAGGCAACTCAAGAATTTTTTCATTAACACCCACCTCAGCGCCAAAAAATACGCGACGTGAGCCATTAACAAACCTCAGAATTTCGAGTTTATGAACAGCAGCAGGATCACTGAAACCTCCGGCCATAGCAACGACCTGCCCCAGAGTCATTTCTTCGGGCCTGAACTCGTAAACGGCAGGATGACTGACCGCACCGGTAATTTTAGCGCGCGGCCCGGCAAGATGCACAAGAATCGATTCACCACCGTTAAAGACAAAATCATTACCAGGAGCCGTCTGACGAATAAAATCATACAAATCAAACTCTCCAAGCGACTTGCCTCCGGCAAAGACTTCCACGCGCCTCATGCTTCCAGAAACCTTTGGCCCACCAGCTGCAAGAACAGCAGCAAGCAAATTCACCCGACCGCCAAGCTCAAATTCACCCGGACAGTTAACTTCGCCCATAACAACAAAGGCGGTGTTTTCTTCAGCAACCCGTGAATCAAGCAAAGCACTGGCAGCATCAGCCATTTCCGAAAATCCGTATACCTCGCTGGCAGAAAAGCTCAAGACGCTTTCGGTCTGCTTTTTAAGCAGAGCCGAGTCGTTTTTTACGATTTCATGCAATTCTTTTTTTTCAGCACTGGCAGCGCAAAGCACAGATGGCGAAGCCATCATAACGGCAACCAGAGACATGCTCAGCCTGCTACGCAAAAATCTGACAGCAAGATTTTTTTTCATAAGTATTTCTCTCCCACAATAGAGTAAAAATCAGTTTTACTCTATAAGATTTCGGTTGATTCTCGCAAATCATAAGCTTAAAAATCTCTCAAAAGAAACAGGCCATTTATATATCATATTTTAATTAAGTTAATCAACATAATGTTTTGATTATCACAATTTAATTAAATAAATTTATATAAGTTTACTTTTTGCAAAGCCTGCTGTCGTTATCTTACTTGCCTTTTATCAACGGGAATTGTATTCTATGTGCGTATGAAATTTCATCTTATCTCTCTTGGGTGTTCAAAAAACACCGCTGATTCAGAAAAAATAGCCAATCGCTTTGTTGCAGCGGGATGGCAATGGGTCTCTGCGCCGGCATCGGCAAATCTTTTGCTGATAAACACCTGCGGATTCATTAACGATGCCAAAGAAGAGTCGCTGCGCACAATAATGGATGCCATTGCGCTTAAAAACACCGCCAACGCCATGAAAACAGCTGTCTTCGGCTGTCTCGTCAAGCGTTACCACGCTGAAATAGCCCAACAGATACCCGAGATAGACTATCTCTATGAGTTTTTAACAGACAGCGAGCTTGATTTTCTCATTGGATCAGGCAACACGGCAACCGCGACCCCAGATTACAGCCAAAGCTGGCGGTTTTTCACTCCGCCCCACACCGGCATACTCAAAATAGCCGAAGGTTGCAGCAACCGCTGCTCTTATTGTGCGATTCCTGGCATCAGAGGGGCGTTTTATTCTTTTCCAGAGAGCGAAATACTAGATGAAGCCAGGCGTCTTGCCGCTTCTGGAGCCCGCGAAATATCAGTAGTCGCTCAAGACATCACCCGATACGGCACAGACAATGGCGGAGCATGCACCCTACCGGGGCTTGTAACCCGACTGGCTGAAATTGATGGCATAGACTGGATCAGACTTCATTACATGCATCCACGCGGGCTTACAACTGCGCTGTTAGATAATCTTTACAGCATTAAAAAAGTATTGCCATATTTTGACATCCCCTTTCAGCACATATCAGATCGAATTCTTGGCGCAATGAACCGCCACACCTCGCCTGATCACATAAAAAAGCTCATTACACATATCAGAAGCACTTACCCTGAAGCTGCTATTCGCACAACCTTCATAGTCGGATTTCCCGGTGAAAAGAAAAAAGACTTTGACGACCTCGTCGGTTTCATCGAAGAATACCCGCTCGATCGCGTCGGCGCGTTCATGTATTCCCCGGAAGAAGGCACCGAAGCTTCACTGATGCACCCGCAGGTTTCGAAAGCAACAAAACAGGCCCGCCTGGACCAGCTAATGACACTTCAACAACTGATACTGGAAGAACGCAACCTCAGACTCGTCGGGCAAACTCAACAGATAATCGTAGACGAGATAATCGAAGGCAAAGCCCGCGGAAGAACGCAAGCAGACGCCTACGAAGTCGATAACACAACAACAATAGATAATCCGGGTAAAATCAGGCCCGGCGATATAGTCAAAGTAAAAATAACCGCTGCCGATGCTTATGACTTCAAAGCGGAGCTGATAAAATGACGCTGGCCACCAAACTGACATTGGCACGAGTGGCAGCTATACCGTTTTTTATGATGGCCTTTTTTTACCGTGCTCCCGGGGCCTCGCTTGACTCAGACTGGGGCAAAATTGTGGCCACGGTTATTTTTATAGCTGCAGCCATAACTGATTATTATGATGGCTACCTTGCCCGCAGGTATCAAGAAGTCACCACTTTCGGAAAATTTATCGACCCGATTGCCGACAAGTTGCTTGTTTCAACAGCTCTGATAGCAATGGTCGAATATCGCGATATTAGCGGTACAACAGCCTGGGTAGCGATTATCATCATCGCAAGAGAGTTTGCCGTTACCGGGCTGAGGCTTATATGCGCTGAACAAGGGCAGGTAATTGACGCCAGCGGAGCCGGAAAACTGAAAACGACGGCGCAGCTCACTGCAATCATCACAGCGCTGTGTTTTCTTTCGATACGAATTCTTTTGCTCTCTTACGCGCAGCATGGCTATCTTGAGCTACTGATGCAATATTACGCTGTTATAATACAAGGTCTGATGATTATTGCAGCGTTGGCGACAATTTACTCAGGTTATGACTATTTCAAAAAGAATTGGCACTTCCTGGACGAATAGTTCAGCGAGTATAACAACTATAAGGCTTTTGGGCTCATGCTTTGGTCTGGGCTATTTTACGCGGGCCCCTGGAACGCTTGGCAGTCTGCCTGGCATTTTGCTCTTTCTGGCGACTCGCAACCTCAGCACATGGGCGCAAATTGGAATATTTTTTGCCTTCTGCCTGCTGGCAATAGGAATTTCTGAAAAGCTGGAAAAAATAGAACGCACAAAAGATCCAGAAGAAATTGTAATAGATGAGGCTGTCGGCATGTGGGTATCTTTACTTTTCATATGGGATGCAAGCTTTGCAACTATTCTCATCGGGTTTCTGATCTTTCGCTTTCTTGATATTTTTAAACCCTTCCCTGTCAATCTTTTTCAGACCTTTCGCGGTGGCACAGGCATCATAGCAGACGATATTGCTTCAGGCATGCTTACGAACTTCATATTGCGAATACTTCTGCTAAAAGGGATTCTTTAAAACAATTTCGCGTTAAGCAAACAAGAGCAGCAAACGCGAGAACCGCCACCGGCAACTTTTTCCTCCCCTGCCCTGCCTGCCCTGCCCTGTTCTTGCAGAAACAAAGCAACTGATAAGCTGCGCCTCATGGTTAATTCAACTTATTTTCACGCGCCAACACACGATTTTCCTGTTAAAGTAATTTTTAACAAACTCAAAATTGTCCCATAAAAAAAGCAGCCACCCTGAGGTGGCTGCTTTTATCTAATTTAATAATTAGAAGGTAATGGGCTGATCGACAACCGGAACAATGTCGGCACCAATAACTGTTACATAGCCTTCAGTCATTTCTGCGGGCATAGTTACAACTGCTTCACCAGCATCGTTAGTGGTAGCAACGTGAACATTTTCAACACCATTGGTGTAAACGCTTACACGAGCATTGCTGACAGCCTTGCCTGCTTCGTCGAGAACATTAACTTTAACAGTTACGTTTTCGTCGTTGCGGGTAGCTCTTGATTCAGCAGCAACGGTAACCGGGGCTTTGAAACGAACATTCAAAGTGCCATCACCATAAAGGTGCCACTGTTCAAGCATCATTACGCCAGATTTATTGGGTTCAGCAGTGTAGAGTTCGAGGCCTTTGATGATACCATTGATAAAGATACCGCCAGTGGTTTTGTAAACTTCGTTGGCAATATAGTTCTTGTTGAATTCAGCCTGAACGTGAATCGGGGGAACCCATTCCATGTTAGTGGTTGAACCGGCATAGGATACGGCACCAGCTGGTTTTTCGATGTTGCCTGAGCGCATCCACGCTTCACCGAAACCGGTAAAGTTTACAAAACGACCATTAACACAAGCTACATCCCAGATTACGGGCATCTGCCAACCGTTGGCAAGTTTGCCAGCATCAGTGTTGCTGAATCTGGTAGTGCCCCAGCTTGTTCCTGAACCATGGCCCAGGTAATTGATGAGGCTGACGCCTTCGTTAACAGCGGCATGAACCATAGCTGCACTTGCGCCTGGATCGTAAGCTTTTACGATGTCGGTGAACATTTTGCCAAGAAGAGTGGTGCGGATTTCTTCGATATAAGCGTAATCTTTAGGATTACCTTCAGCCGAACCAATACCAAGACCTCTGGTATACCAGGCCTTGTTGGTGGTGGGGAAACGTTCGTAGTTTACGAACTTGGCAACCTGATAGGCAACTTCTTCTGGAGTATTGGCAGAGAGGCGGCTGATGATTGCATCCGGAACATGATCGTCACCGGCGAGTTTTACGTAGCAGGGGTCAGAGTCGGCGCGTTCTTTAACGCCCTTGTTAGTTGGGATCTGTTCAGCATCGCCAACGAGCATTACGTGAGTCATGCCACCCTGGTTAAATTCATCCTGAATGAAAGCTTTAACTTCAGTATTGGTTTTACCAACTTCAGTCATGGGCACCATTTTTACTTCAATGCCACATTTCTTTTTCCAGTCGATGAAAGGCTTCATAGAATCCATGAATGCATCATGGCAGAGGATCAGGAGGCGGCCATTTTCGTCAAGACGAGGAAGACGAGAGGTTGCCTGCTTGAAATTTACGAAAGTGTTTTTATAGATTGGTTCAAAAACTTTGCTGATCGGGCCGGATTTTGTTATTACATTTTTAGAAGCCTGATCGTCAGAAGCAAGAGAGATCTTAATTCTTTTGTGAATTCTGAGTTTGTTTTTGATCGGGTTATACTGAACGGGGTTAACGATCAGATTGACGCCACGAACTTCACGGAAAATAAAAGGTTCGCCCATTTTCACGAGGTCTGCATCTGCAGGATACCAGGTGTCGGCGCTGTAAACTTCGCCAAAATTATAGGGAACATCAGCAGGATTGATATTGCGGGTAAAGTTGCCTTTGCTGGGCACGATACGTGCGTCGATATCAATGATTTCTGATTCAAGGCTGTTAACTGTGAATACAGGACGACGAGCGGGGTCTACCATGACCATTGCAGTATATCTTGGAAGAGTCGGCGCATCTTTATCATACGAAATTGATGCTTCGGGTGCGGTGACTTCAAGGGCTTTAGCGCCAAGAACCTGAGTTTCGCTGAAATTGACTTCGGGACAATCAATTTCGAGAGTGGTTGCATAACCACGAGATTCACTTACGCTGACACCGGCGGCAAATGCCGCACCAGAACTCAGCATACAAAGAGCCAGGAACAAAGTATTAAAACGTTTCAAGCTTTTCCTCCTAAATTACTTATGATACTTATCAAAGCTTCATTTTTTGATTATACGGATTGGTACACTCGAGCGCAATAGCCTGACAAAAAAAAATCCGCAAAATTCCGCAAAAAAAAACTTTTTCGGGTTCTGAAAAAGTTTTTTTTAAACACAGTGCCGCAAGCAGGTGGCTAAGAAACATCTCCCGGCCTTTTACGGCGGCGACGACGGGGTTTTTTGGTGTGTTGCGGGGGTTCCTGTTGAAGAAGAGGCAAAAAGTCTTCGGCAAGAATTCTGGCCTGCCAGTCGTGCAAAATTTCACTCTGAACAAGTGCGCCAAGGGTCTCGGGTCTACTTCTGGCAAGTTCGTATAAGGCATTTGTCGGCGCCAAAACTGATGCAGGGATCTGCATACGGTTTGCCATATCGTCACGAATTTCCCGCAAAGACTTGGCAAGTTCGCCTTCCCATGAATTCAATAATTCACGCCTGTCTCTCGGTTTAAAAGGTTTTTCGAGACCACCAAGATCAGCCTCAAGACCGGCTCTTATCGCGGCCTGCAATTCTGTTCCGTGGCGGGCAAGAAATTCTCTGCCAATGCTTTTGATGACCATGAGCCCAGAAATGCTTCTTGGTGCCTGTCGTGCAATCTCGATCAATGCCTGGTTATTTAAAAGCATGAAAGCAGCACGATCCATTCGTTCTGCTATCTGCTCACGCAGGTTCCACACTTCTTTTAAAACAGCCAGAGATCTTGGCGACAGTCTAGACGAGCCTTTGATTCTGAAGGCAAAAGGATCACACACATGGGGTTGCGCTTCTCGAGCCTGCCTTGCAATAAATTCACATTCCTGCATCACCCAGTCATAACGACCAAGCTCTTTGAGTTCAGCCACAAGATTGTCATAGATTGGCACAAGACATACGGCGTCAAGAAGACCGTATTCTTTCATGGCCGTGGTCAGAGGTCGTCTGGACCAGTCACAACGCTGCAGGCGCTTATCGAGAGTGAATCCCAGGTATTTTTCGGTCAGAGCTCTGAGCCCCAGCTCCTGCTGACCAATAAACTCGGCGCCTTTGCGAGTGTCGAACATGCGCGGAATGAATATTTCAAGATCACGGGCCAGCATCGAAATATCATAATCTCCGCCATGAAAAATCCACAGACAGTGGTTTTCGTTCGTAAATTTGCGAAAAGGCGAAAAATCCATGATTTTCTGGGGATCAATAATTGCCGCTTCTTTTCGCGTAGCGATCTGAATGAGGTTTACCCGTGAGTAATAGCGATAAAAACCTGCAGACTCAACATCTACGGCAACAATATCTTCTCTGGAAGCCCGGGTAAAAAAATTTGCAAGTTCTTCGGTAGTTTCAATGACCTTAGCGTTGTCTATAAAGGGTTTTGGGTCGAATTCAATTTTCATCAGTGACCTGTCGAGTGATTCAAGTTTGACCATACAAGCGGTCAATCAAATAATTATCATATTTCGAGTTATTTAAGCAGCTTTTTTTTTGCAAAACATACAATTTAAGTTATTTGTGGGTGAGAATATATCTTCCATCCCACCCTTCAGGTGGCGGAGCTTCCTTGTATTCCTGGCAGCGTTTGATATAGGTAGCGCTGGGGCCATCATTTGGCCAGCGACTCAAAATTTCTTCAAAAGTAGCGATCGCTTCATCCCATTTTCGCTCCAGATGTAGCTGAATAGCTCTGTCATAAAGTTCAGCAAGTTCAAACCAGCCAAAAGGTTCTTTGCCTTTTTCGCTCACCAGCTCAAAAACTTTTACCGGCTCTTTTTTACCTTTAACAGCAAGAAAATCTAGAAATCTTCCGGTTATTACATGTTTAACCCGCTGAAAAGTCGCGTCACTGACCATCATCATCGTGCCATATTCCTTGTTGGCCCCTTCCAGTCTTGACGCCAGATTTACACCATCGCCCATACAGGTAAAATTCATCTGTGCCTTATTTGAGCCCATATAGCCAACAACCACATTGGCAGTATTTACGCCAGCTCTGGCAGCAACTCGCGGCAGGCCTCTTTTCGCCCAGCCGATCTGCAATTCATTGATTTTACGCTGCATGGCCAAGGCGCACAAGCAGGCTCTAACTGGGTGATCATCCTGCTGTTTCGGAAAGTTCCAGAATGCCATTACAGCATCTCCGATAAATTTGTCGAGGGTTCCACCGTATTCAAACAGCAGATCAGTCATTGCACCAAGATACTCGTTGAGAAGAATTACGAGTTCTTCGGGCGTAAGAGCTTCAGAGATAGAAGTAAAGCCGGCCACGTCAGAAAAGAAAATCGTCAATTCAACTTTGTCACCACCCGGTTTGACAAGTTCGGGGTTGTCTAGCATGTATTGAACGACATCTGCGGCGACGAAACGCGAAAACATATCTTTGGTCGTCTGAGCACGGGCGCGCTGACGAATATAATTCGTCAACGTATCCAAGGCCCATATTAGCGGGTAAGCAACAACGAGAGATGAAAAATTAAAAAGCTGGCGACCCACATGATAAGATTCGAAAGCCTGCCAGAAAGCCCCGGCAACAAAAGCCAAAGTAAGAAACGCCCCTGTTACCGGAGAAAGTATATCAAGCAGAAAACCCAGAAGGAGGCAGGAAAGAAAAAGCGCAAAAATGGTGTGCCAGGCATTCGGATGTTTTATATAGCGCTGTTCAACAATATTCAGAATGGCATTGGCATGAATCTCGACCCCCATCAGGGGATCTTTTTGAACCATGAACGGGGTATCCAGATTAAGGGGTGTGGGATAAAAGTCAAAATCGCTCAATTCAAAAGGCCCTGCGATCATAATCTTGCCACCCTTGTTGTTGCCGTAAGACAAAGTACGGTTATGAGCAAATGCGGCTTTTAACTTCTTATTGGGGTTCTGGGCATAAAAACTCTCAAGCGTTTTTTTATCGAGGCATTCAAATAAAGAAACTGATTCAATAGCCGGTTTGCCCATTTTGCCTTTAACCGTAGAGCCCGCGAAGTCAAGAATCATTCTTCCCTGTGCGTTAACGGGAATTTCAAGATCATTTATTTTTAAAGGGCCCTTAAAAGCTCCCCGCGCAAAATCGGGGTAAATTCTCTTCAGTTCATCCTGCATTGCCTTCTCGTAGTAGTTTTCATTCTTTTTTGCATCGAGAGCGAGCATGGCAACCAGCAGATTGAATGATGGCATAAGACGTTTTTTGTCTTCATCAGCAACAAACAGTGGCACTTCTGTTACATAGCTTTTGTTGCCGGTGCTGATATCTATCATGGCAACTCTGGTGTTGCTCTTCACAAAATTGTTCAGAGGCAATATTTGACGAGTTCTGGTCTGCAATATTCCAGAACCAGAAACCTGGTGGGGCTGATAACCGCCAGTATCAGAGCTCGCAGTGTCGCTGTCCTCGACGATATGCTCCTCTTCAATTTTGGTATGAGCCGCCAGAACTATTGCGCTGGAAGACGAAGCAATGACAGCCTCAAGGTTCTGGTCTACGGAGGGTTCTTTTTGCCCCTGCAGGACAAAGTCGAAGGCAATTACCCCGGCAGGCTCCACAAGATATTCTCTGGGCAGACCGGGAGTAGTCATAAGAAAAACAATCGACATCACCGTATTTTTTTTGGGGAAAAGGCTGATCTTGAGCGAAAAGTCTGCGGTGCCAAGCCCGGTTAGAATATTTTGCCAGCGTTCAAGCAGAACCCGCGGTGCTTGCTCATCAGACTTCGAAGCTGCAGAATCATCCTCTTCATCAATTGATTCATCAGGAAAAACCTGCTGATAAACCTCTTCGCTCGTCCAGTCTGTCATCAAGGTGGGCAAAATCAAGGGGTTTCGCCCACCGGCGAGCACCTTAAAAGCGTTCTGCCCTTTTGGAAGCCAGAACTGGCCCTCTGCCTGCATCAACACGTTCAACCCCGGTCTTTCTGGGGCTGCTTTAAAACAGTCTCTGACCTGACGGCTCATCGAGCGCCACTTTTCTTGATTGAACGGGTCACTATCAGCCATTTTTAGGGTTTCTGTGCCATCAAGAAAACCCGACCATTCATTAAAAGAAGATCTTATTGGAAGATCTCTGACATTCGAGAACAGGCCGATATCCAGACGAAAAATCTCAAGTTTTTGGGCTCTGACAGAAGTTGATCTCTCGGCAAGCTGTGGATTACCCAGCAATGAAAACATCGATGCGAATTCTGTGCGATCCGGGTTTTTACCGATAAGTTCAGAGGTGGCCTGATCTTTTTTGACAATGACAATCTGATTATTGGTTTTGGGAAGCTGGTAACCAAACTGAAAAATAAGGGCATTCAGATAGTTGTCTAAACCGCGAAAAAAACCGCCGGCAGCCAGAAGAAACGAGACAAAAGCGCAACAAAAACCAAAAATCAAACCGGTGCGATATTTATCAGGGCTTTTTCCTGCAGTTTTGGCAATCGGCGAGAATCCCAGAAACGACTTCAACTTTTCCCGAAAACCAGCGCTCATACGTAACCTCTCAAAAACTCAGCTGCGATATATGCGGTAATCCATCTCAGGAAAAATATTATCACGACGTTCTACTTCTCGCAGCCACTTTTCGTTAATTTTATCGCCAATAATATCTTCATAAAGTTTAGTGAATCGGAAAGTATGATCACGAGTGCGCTTATGCGCATACTCGACCGTGGTTCCCGTTTTCATTATAAAAGCCCAGTCAGAGGCCTGCAACAGCATCAGCTCACGCGCGGCCTGGTTCAAAGCTCTGGCTGGCAGACCTGCAGCATCAGGGAACTTGTCGGCAAGCTCTATCATTCTTTGAGAAGCCTTGTGAATATGCGGATATATCCAGGCATTGCTTTCATCGAGCCAGAATTCGCTGTAGCCCTTATGGCCCCATGAAGACAGCGATGGCGTTGCCTTCTGATTTTCAGGATATTCGCGAATATAATCAGAAGGGGTGGCAAGTTCGACCACAGAGCTTTCGAGAGCCGTTTTTCTGAGCAAAAAATGTATAAATTCGGGGCCCTCATACCACCAATGACCAAAAAGTTCGCAATCGTAAGGCGAAACAACTATGGGCATGCGGTCCATCGTCTCGCCAAGAAGCTTCACCTGGCGCTCTCTGGAACGGATAAAATGACCGGCGTGCACTGCAACCCTCGCCATCGCTTCCTGATAGTTATATGGCTGCTTTTCGGCGCCATCCCTTGAGGTTATTCGATGGTATTTGATGCCCGTATTAAGCCTGTGACCAGACTCATGAATATAAGGACGAATATAATCAAACTCCAGATCATAGCCAATATCCCGGTAAAATTCACGATAAACAGGATCTCCAGGGTATCCCTCGTGGGACGACCACACCTGACGGCTGCTTTCGACATCGCGACCAAAAGCAAGCACTCCAGACGGACATTCAACCGGCGCGTACACACCAAATGCCGGCCTTGGGTCGGCAAAAAGAATACCATGCGTGTCAGTAAAAAAATACTTTATACCAAATTCTTTGAGAATCTGGTCGTCGCCGGGGCTGTAGGCGCACTCAGCCAGCCAGATTCCATTGGGCTGGCAGTCAAAATGTCTCTGATAGTCGATTACGGCCATCTCAATCTGAGCCCTGACAGCCGGTCTGAAGTCATTTATCAATGGCAGAAAAGCATGAGTTGCACAGCAAGTGATAATCTCAAGCACCCCGGCATCCTGAAAACGCTTAAAGGCAGAAACCAGATTTCCCTGGTAATACTCAAGAACGCTGCGGATGCGCCTGAATTTTTCGCGATAGATCAAAGCAGTAGGCTGAAACTCAGGCTGCCAACGCGTTCTATCGACTTCCCGCTCAGAAAGTTCTTCAAGTCGGGCCAGATGAGCTGAATACCGGGTCATTAAAAGTTCGTCTGCCAGCATATTCAGCAATGGCGGAGTTAACGACATGGTAATTCTGAAATGAACCCCGTCAGCAAGAAGTTTTTCGTAAACATCGAGTAATGGAATATAAGTTTCGGTGATAGCTTCAAAAAGCCACCGCTCTTCCATCATGTCGGGATATTCGGGATGTCGAACAAATGGAAGATGTGCGTGCAATACAATGGAAAGACAGCCATTTCTTTTCATATGCTATGGTTTAAGTGTTTAAGCAACGGCTTCAGCTGTTGCCAAGATTTATTTTAGCCTTTATAACGCGGGTTTTACCGGTAAAGGGGTCGGTGGCGACCAGTTCAATCTCACGTTCAGCATTAAATGGTAAGGCAAGACGCAGACTATACGAACCATCAGGGCGCACATTTACCGGTTCTCCCATAAAGGTCAGAAGACTTCCTGCAGCAACCTTTCCATAAATTATTATGTCAGCAGCAGCGCAGATAAACAGGTTTTCAGTTTCTCCGAAGGGTTTTTCAGGGCTGCTGACAGATTGAGAAAAGGGCCGATCTGCAGACGTCGGGAGTGAGGACGATGGCATGAATGCTGCAGCAACATGCGATGCCGGCAGGTAAAGATGTTGAGATGCCGGCAAACCGAAAGAAGAAACTTCAGCGATAGCGGGTCTATTAATTGCAGGTGGTGCCAGCTCAGGCTTTAAAGGATTTTGGCCAGCCAGCAGTTCAGATGAACCTGATCTGGGCAATGGTTCTCCTGAGAGTGAAGAAGAATAAACGGCCTTTGGATCTGTAAGGCGAACAATGCCGGGTGTAGGAACAAACGGTGGCAACGAATTATCGCTTACTGGCGGGGTATCTTCTGCATGATCTTTTGTTTTTGGTGTGGGCAATACCGGGTCTGCCCATCTTTCGGCAACCTGGTCTGGCGGTGTCTGCACAAGATTTGAAAGAGCAATAAAAGTATAGCCTTCTGTGGGGCTGTGCATGCCCAGTTCTACCTGATACACGGTCTGGGCATCTTCGAGATAAAGATACCAGTTGCGGGCGTGCTCAGAAAGCTTTATTTCCTGGGAATGACCATGAGAAACATCATGTAATCTTAAAACAAAATGGGAATGAGCGAATTCAAAAATACCGACTTCAAGCTCAAGGCGCTTCATTTCAATTTGCGGGAGCTCCCAGTAAGCATAGGCCCAATGGGGGTCGCGAATCTGCATAACAATTCTTTTTTCGCCGTATTCTACAGGCAGATCACCAGTGAGTTCATCTTCGCTCACCGGAATCGAAAAATCGTGTTCTGGCTGAGAAAAAATGGGTATCTCCATGGTCGTTTTTAACGACGCATGTTTTTTGCGACGGTCTTTTTCGATCTGCTCAGCCTTTTTTGAAGTTTTTTCGTTATCTGCAACGCCCAGCGGCTTGAAAGGAATCGCAACAGGCTGATCAATAACCTCTGCGCCTTTGCGGTTTCGGGGGGCAGGTACATTTTCGGTTTTTTTGCCAAACATGCGGTCGAGACGTTTCGCACCGTTTTTTTTGCCCGAAGGCTCGACTGGAGCAGCTTGGGCGCTTTTACTTACAGATTCAGGCAACTGGGTCTTTATAGCGGGCAGATGAGGGGTTTCAATTTTATTTGTCTTACTGACAGACTTTGCCACGGCCTTCTTTTTTGCGGCCTTTGGCTTTAACGACTCTTCGGCAGCTGCTTTTTCGGGTGCGGGTTTAGCGCTACGGGCCTTTTTTGCAACCGGGCTGACAGGGGGGTTCTCTTTCTTTGGTGGTTTAGAGGTCTTGGCAGGTTTAGCAGTCTTGGCGGGTTTATCTGTCGTCGCTATTTTTGGTGTTTTATTAGACTTCTTTGGGTCAGCGACTTTAGCAGGTTTTGCAATTTTCGGCGCTTTTGTTTCTGACTGGGGTTTTTTATCTGGAGTTGCGGCTGTTTTTGCGAGAACTTCAATCAACTGGTCTTTGGAAAGTTTGGATCGACCTTTGATATTAAGCTTTTGAGCAAGATCGTACAGTGACTGACGGGTCAGTTGTTTAAGTTCATCCGCGGTAAAACCGGTATTCATTCCACTCTCCAACTCTCACAAAGGAAATATGTACACGAGCACCTGCAGACATGATAACAGAAAATTAAAAATTATGCTCGGACTAATTATCGTCAAGAAAACTGTCGATGAGAGCGGGCAAAAACACGAGAAACACATAATAATGAAGAGCCATAAACAGGCCAAACACGTAACCGAAAATCTGAAAAAACATTTTTCTGACTCCTCAGTCTACAAGCCTTTCAATTTTCAGCTGCACCCTGATATTCGAAAAAAGAGTTACCGAACGGCGGCCGTCTCCATAAAGGTCCTGGATGTAGCCTGACGTCTGGTTGACTTCGGTAAAAACGAGCGAATATTTGACACCGGCAGTTGCGAAGCTGAGGTTTTTCTGATCAACCCCTTCTTCTGCGGTAAACATAAAATCACGTTGCTCGCTGCCACCACCAAGGGTGATCGAGAAAACCTCAAATCTGTCAGCCGGCACCCCGGGGCGCTCATTGATGGCTCGAAGCGTGAATGCTGCGCCATCAAGCTCTCTCGAGATCGTTCCGGCATTGCGAAATTCAAAGCTGTCGTCAAAAATCATAGTTTCTTCTGCCGGCAGCACTTCATCTAGAGCATTGGCAGCCTTTACCGGCTCAACATAAGAGGTTGAACGCTGAGCGAAAAGTTCAAGCTTGTCTTCTGCCTGATGCGCCTGGTCAGAATCAGGGTATATAATAATGATCTGCTGCAGCGTCTCGCGAGCTTTTTCGGTATCTCCCCGCAGCTCAAGCAAGGTAGCCAGCTTTAACAGTCGGTCGGGCTCGCGTTCTTTCGCCTCAGACAAAAACGTCAAATATTTTATGGCGTCCTCAATCAACCCGGCCTCATCTTTAGCCATGAGCGATGGCATCAGACGAAGGCTGGCCAGATAATCATCGATAGCGGCCCTTATGTTACGGCGTTTATAAAGCACCATAGCCCGGTCAAACAGCCTGGTGGCCTCTTCTGTCTGAGCAAGCTCAGGCAGGTGTTCAAGTTTCATTATAGCTCGACTGGCCAGCAGATCAGGCAATTTGCCTTTCATGGCCAGTTTGTAATGGTATGAGGCAAACTCAAAACGCCTGACGCCCTCGAGACACTCCCCCACCCTGAAATGAAGCCTGGCTTTTACTTCTTCGCTGGCTGTCATAGCCATAGCTTCATAATAAAAAATCAACGCTTCGCGATAGTCGTTTCCCTTAAAAAGCTCTTCTGCCCGAGACAGGCATTTTTGCAGACTGTATGGAACAGTAATGCCATTGTCTTCGCTGTTAACGGCAGCGTCTACTGTTCCGGAGACTGCGGCCGCCACCATGCAAAAAGCCAGAAAAGTCTTTTTCATCAGCAACTCACATGAAGAGAGATTAAAAGGACCCGGGGAAATTATCGGGCAAAACATAGCGAGCGATCAAATCGCTATTTTTAGTATTCGGAACCGTTTCTAGAAGGAAGAACTTCTCGTGCCCGGCTTCAAGATCTTTTCGCAATTCTTTGAGCAGGGGCACCAGGTTTAAGTCGCCATTTTGAAACAGACCCAGGTTAAAACAAGCATTGCGGCAAGACTCATAATAGTCATGCAAAGCCTTATTGAAGTTTTTCAGACAGCGCTCCTGCCAGGCTTCATCGTTATCAGAAAGACTCTGAGAATATTCTTTTTTGGCACCCGCATAATTTTTGAGAGCCTGCTCCATATCGTCGCGGCGAGCGCCCCATTTATCGAGCCCCGGAAGCACCTGTTGCAGAATCACAATTGAAATATTATCAGCAAATCTTCGATAGGTTTCAATAATGTCATCGCGTTCAAGATGCGCTACGCCAACGTTATAGGCCAAACCACAACCGAATTCTTTCGCCATTTTCTGAAAAACAGACGCGGAAATGCCGCCGTTTCTGAGGTGCAAGCGAATATTATTCACCTTTGCCACTTCGTTGATAGACTTAAGAGCTTTTTTAAACCTGTTTTCGGCCTGCGGATCAAGAAAGATTCCTGGTTCTGAAACAGGCACAATAATGTGGCCAACCTTAAATTTTGCGGCCATCTCAATTATTGGCAAGCAATCTTCAACGCTCAGCGTGTGGTATGCAGGGTTTCCCTCTATGGCGGCGGGCAAAGACAGGTAGCATGGTCTGAAATGCACAAGCCTGACGGGCTTTTTAACGGCAGTTTTTCGGACCGGAACTTTTTCTTCTGGTTTGTCTGATGCGGGTGGTTCAGGGGGGAGTTCATAATAATGCGGCACATACTCAGGCAAAGTTATGATGGTCTTGATGCCAAGAGTTTCGGTTTTTTGCAGCATGTCTTCAAAAGCTGCCGCATTTTTTTTCAGACCCGGGTCATTGACACGCAAATTGATAAAATGCAATTTGCCACGCCATTTTGCAAGAGTGCCGTTTCTGCTGATTGATATAGGCGGCATAAGCGGGTCTTGCGAACCACCGATTCCCTGTTCTACATAGCCAAGAAAAAAAGGAGTGTCAGAGTTTTTCATAATGCGCTATCCTACCACAAACCGCTACCTGCTGACTAGTAGTTAATAGTCTGCGAGTCAGAAGCATTCGCCAAAGGTTTAAAAACAGAGCGCACTTCCTGTTCTGAAACAAATTTTTCTGTGCCACGCAATTCTTTAAGAATCTTCAGGTATTTTATTCCATCCGGGTCTTCGTGCATTAGCAGCATTGCAGATTCAATTTTTGTTTTAAGCACTGTCTCCAAATCTTCCCGGATAACGACAGGATCATTCGGAATAGGCCCGGTACGTGCTATTACACGCAAATTTTCGGCACTTTCACTTACCAGATTTGACGAGAACACAGCCGCCGCATCATAAGTGCCATCTAGAACCCCAAGAATACTGCTGCGATGGCTCTGAGTAAAAACTACGCGGCTGAAAAATTCAAGGGGCTTAATGCCGTTTTGTGTCATAAACATATTTGGGAAATAGAAACCGGAGCCGGAATAGCGATCAACGTAGGCAAAAATGTGACCACGCAGGTCGTGAATTGTATTAAACTCACTTTTCTGGCGCACGACAATCTGGCCATCATAGAGAACGCTGCCGAATTGCACCGGTCGGCATATTACCCGCCAGTTATTTTCGGCTTTCAACTTTTCAAAAGATGCGTGCGAAAACCATGCCATATGAATTTTTTTCAATTCAAGAAGACGTGCCAGGCTTTCGTAGTCAGAGACGGCAACGAAATGAACAGGTCTTGCCAGCTTTTTTTCAAGATACAGGCAAACAGGCTGCATTTGTTCACGAAGCTTGTCGGGCTGCAAAAAGGGTATAACTCCCATGAGAACAGGTGTGGCGCTATCAATTACGGGCTCCAGGGTCAATGGTGCCGGACCGCCTGCAATAAACCACCCGGCAACAATAAGCATCATCAAAACTACGGCAGAAAAAATAATTTTCATACTCGAACACTCTCATATATTTTCAAATTTGCGAGTCTTTGTTTCGCCTCGTCAACACTTGAGCAGTTAACATCAAGCATACGTTCTACCGCCATTTCTATTGTTTTTTGCGATGTCATCACTATTGAAGCATCGAGCAATGGCAGAATCTGCAATGCAAGTTTTCGCCCGGCACGCGCCTCAATATATTCAGCAGCCATAGCCTTTGCAAAGGCTTTTCCCAAAAAAAGCTCTTTCATGCTCTTAATCATTGTCGCCGGCTCTACAGACATGCAAGCCAGCATTTTAAGCGCCGCAAGAACCCGTTTTTGCCAAAGCTCACGGGTGTTACACGGCCAGTCGGAATCTATCAAAAAAGATAACTCGCACCAGAGAGCCGACAACATGGGGTTAAGAGCTGCAAAAAATTGCATATTTTCGGCAGGTTTTTCGAGAGCGCCACCGGCAAGGGCGTGTGCCAAAGGCGTCAGGTCAGGCAGGTTGTTTTCGTGCTCAATGATAACAGCATTTATTATTGGTGCCAGGTCAAGTTCAACACTGTCGCCAGGCATCATTTTCACGCATAGTTTCATATATTCAATCGTTTTTCTATCTGCCGTTTCGAGTACAGCAACCAGATTTTTGCGTTTTTCAGGGCTGTCAACACAGAGTATGGCAGCCAATAAATCATGGCTTTCCTGGTGCCGGCCCGATCGCAGTTTAACAGATAATTTTCGGCGTTCGTCTGCAGTAATACCCGTAAGCAGGCGACTTATGCAACTGATGTTTTCGCGGGCACTCGCAGCAAGTAATTCTGAAGCTTTTACGGCGGTCTGAGCGTTAGGGTGAGCAAGCATATTTTTTAATACCGACAATGCGGCAGGAGTATGAATTCTTGCCAGAGCCGTGGCCGCATTGCCAGCGACCGCAACATTGTTTTCGGCGGCTAACGAGCCAAGAGCCGGCACGAATAATGGCAGACCAAGTTCACCCATTACCGCTGCAGCAGACGCTCTCATCAACTCCCGACTATCGCGTGCCATTTCCACAAGTTTGCGCATGGCTGACTCAAGACTCTTCTGTTGCCGTGTCAATCTGACAATGGTTATAACCGCACTCGCACAAACCCGATGATGACCGTGCTCAAGAAAGCCAAGAAGATTTTCTTCACCGATCACGTTCAGGTGGGCTTTGCCCAGTGCCTCAATAATATCAGAACGCAAGCGATCGTCAGTGGTTTCACGGATGATTTTAAAAATATGACTGGCAGATGAATCAGGAGAAATTTGTATTAACGTGCGGGCAACAACAGTAAGACAACGGGAATCTGCCTCGTGCTCAAACATCGGTTCGAGCATGGGCACCGCATAGTTTGCGGGTAGAACCGCCGCAGCCTCGATTGCACTGGCTCGCACCCTGGGATTTTCATCGGCCAAAAGCTCTTTTAGTTGATCCAGGCGTTCTTGAATGTTCAGGAATCTGAGGGAAGCAACCTGATCATCTATCTGGCTCTCTTCTTTTCTTATAAAAGCCTTACGGAGAGTTGCAAGATAGGCCCGATCGAGCAGCACATGTATGCCGGCCATAACAAAATACGTTGCAGCAGCAATAACGAACAGAGAGTCATGGCCGACTCTGCCGCGCGCAATCAGCAGAAATCCGGCAACGACGGCACTTGATACAGAGCAGGCAATAGACATGTCACGACGGTAGTAAACCCTGTTTTTTTGTGGAATGGCACCCATAAGAATGGTGGTCGCCGGAACAGTAAAATTTTTACTGTTCAGCAGCACCAGAAACTGCACTGCGGCGATGACGGCAAATTTGAGACTAAACGAGGCGAGTATGCATAAAAGGGTCAGAATTATCGGCATAAAAGCCAAAACCCTGCCAATCGGAAATTTGGAAAAAACTCTATTCATGACAAAGGTTTGCAGGGCAATTACAGCAAAATCAGTAGCGGCACCAAAGACGCCCATAAAAGACGCAAGATCATTTGTAGAAGTAAAAAAGCTGCTGATCGAGGCTGCGAAAAGAAAATCAACGAGATATTTATTGAAAATAATAAGAAATGAAGAAATAATAAGCAATCGCGCCAGCGGATGTTGCATGGAGCTTTCGTCTATCGCTTCAGATGCGGCGTCTTTGCTGGGAGAAGGGGTTTCTGATTCTGCAAGCCTGGCGTCTTCTGCCGGTTTAAGCATTCTCAGAATAACGGCAGCAAGAATTACCAGAAAACCATTGATAACAAAAAGGCCTTTCAGACCGAGAAAATCGAGAATAAACTTCAGCAACAGGCCACTGATAATAAAGCCAAGACTTCCGGCAGCATAAATTACCGGCAACAGGCGTTTCGACTCGCCAATACCGAGAAAATGATTCAGCATAGCTGTAAATGCCTGGTTGGTAGTCAAATCCACAATCATTGTTACAATAAAAAAACCAACGAGCAGCATGACTGATTCTGTCGGAAACAACCAGGCGGCGCCAAATGACAGCAGAGCCGAGGGGAAACTCATCAACGAAAGCAGCCAATGACCTTCTTTGCCGACAATTCTGGTCATGAACTGAAATTGAATGGCTATAAAAGCGGCATTAACAATCAGGTAAACCCACGGAAGTGATGTTGCACCAGCCTTTTCGAGAAAAATGGACAAAACGGAGAGATAAAGAAGATTGTTAGCGGCTTTTAACAACAAAAAAAATACCGAAAGAAGATTCGCTATATTTTTTGGGGGCTGCAACACAAATGACGCGGAATCATTAGTAAAGCCCTCTGCAGAAACACCCGTCATTTATCTTTTTCCTCTTTGTCGCAATCAAAGCCAGGCTTTTCCCATTCGCGGCTCCAGATGTCGTCCATCATCCGGTGCTTTTCGAGGGTGTTGAGCATTTCATTAAATGCCTTAGAAGCATCAGACAGCTCATCATCACCTCTTACTTCGAGTCTGTGACTGACGATTCCGCTTGAGACATTTTTTATCGCTGCAACAAGAGCAGTAATAGAGTCAGCCAGAGGGCGTGACATAAAAAAGCCCAGTGCTACGGCAAGCGCGAAGGCAATAAGAAGCATAATCGCGAGGTCTAACAGCAGATGGTTAAGAAATTCAAGAACCAGCCCCTGCGGCCTGGCAACAAAAAGATAACCTTCAAATTCAGGAACCGGCGCCAGCGTACCCAGATAGGTGACGTCAGCAAGGTTTATCAATGCACTCTCAGAAAATTTGCCAGACATTTCTGGCAGATGAATGCCTCGAAAACCTTCAGGCAGATTGCCCTGAGAAGAAATTAAACCACCGCCACGGTCAAGCAGCAACAGAATGTCGCTTTTTGCGATAGGAAAACCACCGATAATTTCGTGAATACCCGGGCCAGCAACGCTGATAGAGCAGTTGATTACACCAACGACCCTGGCTTGGTCGACAAAATCAAAAACCGGAACCATCACAAAAAGCATTTTTTGCTGATATTCAGCTGTCTCGTCAGCAACGAAAGCTGCCTTTCGGGTTGCAAGAACACGTAAAAAGCTCTGTGAAAAAACATCAGGAGATTTAAAATCTATATTTCGACTGCCAGAACCGGCCGATTCGTCTTTCTGGTTGCGAATAACCGTCAGCAGAGGTGCTCCATCGGAGGTATAGACAGTACAGCCAAAAAATATGCGCTGCTGTTCGAGGAACTCATTGATTACCGGAAGCTGCCGCAACCGGCTCATAGACTGTATTTCAGGGAGCTTAGCAATAGTATCGATCTGACGGCGATAATTCTGAAACAATGAATCTATGCCATGCAAAAGACTGGCGGTGAGTGTTTTTTGTGAAGCGACAGTCTGCCTGAGCAGGTCAAGACGCACCTTTATCGCAACAGTCCCCCCGAGAAGAAGAAGCGGCAAAACTTGAATTATGCTATTTAAAA